>NZ_FNCU01000096.1:0-8403 GCF_900099855.1 Bradyrhizobium sp. Rc2d
CTCGTAGAGCCTGTGAGCCAATTCGTTTGTTTCGGCATGAACCTCAAGGGGCGTTAGCGTCCCTTGAGATCGAAGCCGGCGGCGTCAGGCCGTCGGTATGCTGCTGCGGTCTATGCCTTTACGAGACGGTGTCCCTGCAGGATGTTGTTGGTGAGGGCGTACCAGAGCACAACGGCACGGACCTTCGCGATACCGCGCACGGTTAATTGCCTGAGGTCCCAGTTCCGCCATCGGGCATGGATGCATTCGCAGATTGTGCGGGCTTGGTACTGTGCCTTGCCGGCTTCGCTGGCCATGCGAGCACGCCAGGCCGCTACGCCAGGACCGTCGTTGCTCCGGGGTAAAAAGGGATCGACACCGCTCCTGGATTTGGGAGGAGGACAGTAAACCTCGATACCTTCGCCATGCGCCCATTCGATGTCCTCGCCACTGCAAAACCCGCCATCGGCGAGGTAGCGGCGTGGCAAGCGCTTCAGCCGAGCGCGCGTTCGCTCCAGCATCGGTCGCATCAAGCCGCGATCTGAGCCGCTGTTGTCGACATCGATCGCGACCACGATCAGTTCGCCGGCCGCGCTAGCCACCTGCACATTGTAGGCCGGACGGAAGCCGGCATCCGCCATCTTCATCACCCGTGCCTGCGGGTCGGTGGTAGAGGCCCGTGGCTCTTTTGGCTTTTTGCCGTTGCCGCCCTTGTCATCGAGCTGTTTTCGCTTGCGCTTGATCTCAGCCAGCGCCGCTTGCGCGGCCTGCACCCGCTCGCTGCGTTCCCGCGCCGCGCGCTCCTTAGCGGCCCGGATACGCCGATTGCTGGCTTCCGGATCCGCATCGACCTCGCGCTTGAGCTCTTCCACCACGGCCCCGGCCTGTGCCATCTGCCGATCCAGCGTCGCCTCCCGCCGGAACGATCCGGTTCCCGCACTCGCCCGTATCCGCACCCCGTCCTGGGTCAGCTTCTCCAGATCAACCAACCCTGCCTCGTTCAGGGCCACCAGATGTTCGACCAGCAAACGGTCGAGCAAGTCGGCACAGCCGACCCGGAAGTCCGACAGCGTATGATGGTTCAAAGACACGCCGCCGCAGAGCCAGCGGTAGACGTCGTGACTGTCGCAGAGCCGGTCCAGCGCCCGCGCGCTGCCAACGCCATCGCTCGTGGCGTACAGCCAAAGCGCCAGCAGCAACCGTGGCGATGGCGCCGGATAACCCGGCCTGTTCTCCCGCGCCTTGACGCGATCTTCCAGCTCGCTCAAGTCGAGCCCTTCGACATAAGCCCAGATCACCCGCACCGGATGATCCTGCCCGATCAGGCTATCGATATCGACCGCTCGCAATTCGACCTGATCGCGCACAGGCTCGCGCAGCCGAGGTGCGCCCCGCGGCACCACTTCGGTGCATGGCGCCGACTGTTCCGGCAATTCGCCAAAAAGTCCGTCGTCAGCCATCATTCTCTCCAGCAAATCAATCTGCTTAGAGAATCATATCCGCCTGACGCTCGATACGGAAAAGAGTCACAGGCTCGTAGGGTGGGCAAAGCGAAGCGTGCCCACGATTTTCATCATGTCAGAGAAAATTCGTGGGCACGGCGCCGACGCGCCTTTGCCCACCCTACGGCAGCTCGGATCAGGCCACCGCCCTTCGCCCGATAATCGCAAAGCGCAGCTTGCCCGAGATGAAATCGATCGCGGCAACCGCGACCAAAATCATCAGGATCAGGAACGACACTTTCTGCCATTCCAGCACGCGGATCTGCTCGGCGAGCTGGAGGCCGATGCCGCCGGCACCGACGATGCCGATGATGGTGGCCGAGCGGGTGTTGGATTCGATAAAATAGAGCACTTGGCCGGCGATCACGGGCAAAACCTGCGGCAGCAGCCCGAAGCGGATCTCGTGCAGCGCGCTGCCGCCGGAAGCGCGGATGCCTTCGACCTGCCTCTGGTCGGCGCCCTCGATCGCCTCCGAGAACAGTTTTCCAAAGGCACCGAAATCCGACACGGCGATGGCAAGCACGCCGGCGAACGGGCCGAGCCCGACCACATTGATCCACACCAGCGCCCAGATCAGCGTGTCGACGCCGCGGATCGAATCGAGGAAGCGGCGAACCGGGAAGCGCAGGATGATTGACGGCACCACGTTGCGCGCGGCGAGCAGGCTCACCGGCAGCGCGAACAGGGCCGCCAGCGTCGTGCCGAGCAGCGCGATCGACAGCGTCTCGCCCAGCGCTTTCAGATAGACCGGCAGCGAGGAGCCGGGATCGGGCGGGATCATCATCAGGCTGATCCAGCCGAGCTGGCTGAGGCCGGCGAGGAACCGCGACGGCGAGAAGTCGAGATCGACCAGGCCGTAAGTGAGGATCGCAAACGCCGCGACGATCATCGCGGGCGTTGCAAGCCGCGCCGAGGCCGGCCGGTCGAACACATCGGGGTAGCGCGCGCGGATCTCTCGCGTGTCGACCTGCTGCGGCTTCGTCACGTCCGCGCCTCCTTGCCGAACAGGCGGCCGCGCAGCCAGCCGGTGGTGATGTCGATGATGAAGACGGTGACGATGATGGTGAGCAGGATGGCGCTGACGTCCGAGTAGTAGAACTTGCGGATGGCGACGACGAGCTCCTGGCCGATGCCGCCGGCGCCGACAAAACCCATCACCGAGGCTTCGCGGACGTTGATTTCGAAGCGCAGCAGCGCGTAGCTGGCATAACCTGCGGTGACCTGCGGCACCACGGCGAAGCGCATGCAGGAGAGCCAGCTCGCGCCGGTCGAGCGGATTCCCTCGACCGGCTTCATGTCGGCATTCTCGACGATCTCCGAGAACAGTTTTCCAAGCGCGCCGGTGGAATGGATCGCGATCGCGAGCACGCCCGCCATCGGACCAAGGCCGAAGGCGATGACGAACACCAGTGCGAACACGATGCCGGGAACGGTGCGGGCGAATTCGAGCAGGCGGCGCACCACGAAGCGCAGCCAGGGCGCGGGCGAGGTGTTCTCTGCCGCGAAGAAGTTCAGGGCAAAGGCGAAGGTCGCGCCGATCAGCGTGCCGACATAGGAGATCAGCAGGGTCTCGCCCAGCATCCTCAGCCATTTGCGCCAGCCCCACAGCCACTCGCCGACGTCGGTCCAGACCCGTTGGCCGCTGTCGAGCGTGAGAATGCGGTCGAAATAGCTGATGAAGTTGCCGAAATACGTGAACAGCGTGCGCAAATTCACTTCGGCGCCGATCGCGGCAAGAACCAGCGCTGCGGCAAAGATACCGGCTCCCAACAGGAGGCGCCATCGCCTGCGCGCGACCGCCTGGCGATAGGCGGCGTTGAGCACGGCAAGCTGCTGCTCGGGGAGGATCGAAACCGCGACGGTCATCTTGTCAGGGAGAGTGGCCTGTAAAAGAGAATGGCCTGTAGAAAGAGAAAGAGCCGGGTCCGTCGACCCGGCTCGAGTAGCTCGTCCTGAGATCAGGACGCCTTCTTCTTACGCAGCGCATCGACGAACTTGATCAGCTCGATCGTGCCATCCCAGTCCTTGGTGGTGGCGGGATGAAAGCCTTTCTTCTGGCCATCGGAGAGACGGTCGAATGCTGCCTTGTCCTTGCTCGGCGCGTCGAAGAACGCCTTGGCGATGGCGGCCTTGGCATCTTCCGGGAGATCCGAGTTGTAGGCGTAGGGACCGTTGATGATCGGCGCCGACTTGTGGATGATGCGGAAATCGTCCTTCTTCATCGCCGAGCCATCGGCATTCTTCAGCATGCCCTTGGTCAGCATCTGCGCCAGCGTCGAATCGTCGTCGCTGGTCCACTGGTTGGCGGCAACATCGACCGTGCCCTGCGCCAGCGCCAGCATCGCGTTCTCGTGGCTGCCGGTGAAGACGACCTTGCTGAAATAGCTGTCGGCATCGTGGATGCCCATCTTGTCGAGCTCGAAGCGCGGCACATTGTTGCCGGAGGTCGAGTTCGGATCGACGAGGCCGAGATTCTTGCCCTTGAGGTCATCGACCTTCTTGTAGGCGCTGCTCGCCTTGACGAAGAACACCGAATAGTAGCCGGTCGAACCGTCGGCGTTGATGTCGTTGGCGAAGGCATCGGTCTTGACGCCGGTCAGACGTGCGCGCGCGAACGAGGCCGAGCCGTAGCTCGCGATATGGATGTTGCCGGCGCGCTGGCCTTCGATGACGGCGGCGTAGTCGTTGGCGATGCGCAGCGTGACCTTCACGCCCAATTCCTTGGAGAGATAGCTCATGAACGGCGCCCAGCGCTCGGTGACGCCGGAGGCGTTCTCCGCCGGCACGACCGCGAAGGTCAATTCGGGATATTTGGCTTTCCAGTCGTCCGCGGAGGCGGAGGTCGTGAACGCAAGCGCGGCGGCGCCGGCGAGGATTAATCTGCGAGTGATCATGATACCCTCTTCATCGGTTGGGGTCGGTTGACGCAAAGACTTGAACTAAATAGGCGAGGCTCAGGCCGCCGCGGCCGTCCCGAGCGCCGGAACGCCCTCGGGTGCCGGAACAGGCATGCCGCCCATGACGTCGGCGGCTTCGAGATCGTAGAGCTCGCGCGCCACGCGATCGGTCAGCGCCGACGGCGCGCCGTCGAACACCACGCGGCCCGCGGCCATGCCGATCAGGCGGTCGCAATAGCTGCGCGCCAGATCGAGCGAATGCAGGTTGCAGAGCACGGTGATGCCGAAATGCTTGTTGATGCGCAGCAGCGCATCCATCACGATCTTGGTGTTGCGCGGATCGAGCGAGGCGATCGGCTCGTCGGCGAGGATGATGTCGGGCTGCTGCACCAGCGCGCGGGCGATCGCCACACGTTGCTGCTGGCCGCCGGAGAGCTGGTCGGCGCGCTGGGCAGCGAGCGCGGCGATGTCGAACTGCTCCAGCGCGGACATCGCCAGAGCCTTGTCCTGCTCGGGCCAGAGCTGCGACAGCGAGCGCCAGGCCGGCATCGTTGCGAGGCGCCCCATCAGGACGTTGGTGAGAACATCGAGCCGGCCGACCAGGTTGAACTGCTGGAAGATCATCGCCGAACGCGCCCGCCACTGCCGCAACTCCTTGCCGCGCAGCGCGGTGACGTCGATGCCGTCGAACAGGATGCGCCCCTCAGTCGGCGTCACCAGGCGGTTGATGGTCCGCAGCAGGGTCGACTTGCCGGCGCCGGACCGTCCGATCACACCGACGAAGCCGCCGGGGGAGACTTGAAACGAAGCGTCGTCCACCGCGGCTTTTGCACCGAAGCGACACGTCAGACCTTCCACCACCAGCATGCAGCGCTCCAGATTAACTGGAGCCCACCGCTAACGCCGGCGCTTAACACTTGTGTGACATCCGCGTTGCGGTGCGGCGATCCAACACACGTCATCCCCTGTCATCGTCGCGTCATGACATTGTCATCAAGCCGCTCGAAGAGGAACGCTTCGCCCTCGCGCTTCGGATACGACATGGCCGCTAAAGCTCTTTCGATTCAGCCGACCATCGATCCCTCGGCCAAGCTGCACGAGGCTAGGCTCGGCGCCTACACCGAGGTCGGCGCGCGCACGATCCTGCATGAAGTGACGATGGGCGATTACTCCTATGTCGTGAATGATGCCCAGATCACCTACACGACCATCGGAAAATTCTGCTCGATCGCGGCGATGACGCGGATCAATCCCGGCAATCATCCGATGCATCGCGCGACGCAGGCGCACTTCACCTACCGTTCGAGCGCCTACTTCGAAGGCGAGAGCGACGATGTCGAGTTCTTCGACTGGCGGCGCCAGCATCACGTCCATATCGGCCATGACGTTTGGATCGGCCATGGCGCGATCGTGCTGCCGGGCCGCAACATCGGCACCGGCGCGGTGATCGCGGCCGGCGCGATCGTCACCAAGGACGTGCCGGCCTACACCATCGTCGCCGGCAATCCGGCGCGCATCGTGCGGCGGCGGTTCTCGGAGGAGATCGCCGGACGGCTCGCCAAGCTCGCCTGGTGGGACTGGGATCACGACAAATTGCGTGAAGCGCTGCCCGATTTCCGCGAGCTCGGGATTGAAGATTTCCTCGCGACATACGAAGCACGGGCGAGCTCTTTCACCGGTTCTCCTGCCAGCAAACGAAGCGCGGTCGCGTGACAGACATTTTCCTTGAAGGCGGCCGGGCCCTGATCGGCGCCGAGCTGGTCGAAACCTCACTGTTCGTGTCCGGAACTGATATCGCGCAGGTCGATACTTCCCGCGGCCGCGCGCGGCTGGCGATCGACGCCCGCAACCTGCTGGTACTGCCCGGCATCGTCGATCTGCATGGCGATGCCTTCGAGCGCCAGATGATGCCGCGCGCCGGCGTCGATTTTCCGATCGACGTCGCGCTCACCGACAGCGACCGCCAGGCGATCAGCAACGGCATCACCACGGTGTTCCACGCCACGACCTGTTCGTGGGAGCCGGGCCTGCGCAGCGCCGACAATGCGCGCGGCCTGATGGAGGCGATCGAGCGGCAGCGTCCGCAATTCGCCGCCGACACCCGCCTCCACCTGCGGCATGAGACCTACAATCTCGATGCCGAGGCCGAGATCAGCCAGTGGCTCGCGGAAGGCCGCGTCGACCTGTTCGCCTTCAACGACCATATGGACGGCACCGTTGCCGACATGGCCAAGCCCCGCAAGCGCAATCGTATGGTGGAGCGCACTGGGCTATCGAGCGAGGAGTTTGACCGGCTAGTCGAACGCGTGGTGGCGGGCGCCGCCGACGTTCCAGCCTCCGTGTCGCGGCTGGCCGCTACCGCCCGGGCCGCCGGGGTGCGGATGCTCTCGCATGACGACGCGACGCCGGCGATGCGCCAGGAGTTTCGCGAGCTCGGTGCGTTGATCGCCGAGTTTCCGATCAACGAGGAAACGGCGCGGGCGGCAGCAAGCCACGGCGATGCGATCGTCTATGGCGCGCCGAACGTCGTGCGCGGCGGCAGCCACACCGGCTGGACCAGGGCATCGGACATGATCGCCAAGGGCCTCTGCTCGGTGCTGGCGTCGGACTATTACTATCCCGCACAGCTGCTGGCCGCATTCCGGCTCGCCGCCGATGGCGTGCTGCCTCTGACCGAAGCCTGGGACTTGGTCTCTGCCGGGCCTGCCCGTGCAACCGGCCTTACCGATCGCGGCATCATCGCGCATGGACGCCGCGCCGACATTCTTTTGGTCGACGATAGCGTGCAGCTGCGGCCGCGGCTGATCGCCGTGATATCAGGCGGCAAGCTCGTGCATCTCACCGATGCAACGCGGCTGCTCGCCGCAGTGGCGACGCCACGCGAGACTGTCGTTGCGGCATGAATTGGCTATGCTGAGGCAATGACAGGTTTTCCCCGCTACGCGATCTATTTTGCCGCCGGCACCGACAGCGCCGTCTCCCGCTTCGGCATCGAGCTGCTCGGCTATGATGCCTCTACCGGCGACGAGGTGCCGTTTCCGCGCGAGGCACTGCATGTCGCGGCCGACTGGCGCGACGTCACCGCCGATCCCCGCAAATACGGCTTTCACGGCACCCTGAAGGCGCCGATGACGCTGGCGGCCGGCAGGACCGAGGCCGAACTCGCGGCGGCCTGTGCCGTATTCGCCGGCAAGGAGCGGCCGATCCCGGCAATCCGACCGGTCGTCGATTCCATCAGCGACTTCATTGCCGTCATTCCGGCTGAGCCCGTCCACACGCTCCAGCAGCTCGCCGCCGATTGCGTTCGCGAGTTCGACTCGTTCCGCGCCGCGATGACGGCGGAAGACCGCGCGCGTCGCAGGCCCGAGAAGCTGAGCGAGCGGCAGCGCGACTATCTCGATCTCTGGGGCTATCCTTACGTCATGGAAGAATTCCGCTTCCACATGACGCTGACGGGACGGCTGGACGCCGAGCGCCGCGGGCCGATTCTGGAGATGCTGCGGACGCGATTTGCGTCGCTGAAGCTCGATACGCTGACGATCGATCGGATCGCGCTGTTCAAGCAGGATGATCCCAAGGCTCGCTTTCGCGTCATCGGCGAGTGGGCTTTGACGCGATAAAGCTTGATGGGATGAGGCGTTGATCGCTGCAACGAGCGAGGTGCACTCCCTCTCCCGCTTGCGAGAGCTTTGCGCAATCGGTCGCACAGGAGTGAGGCGCGATTTCAAGGATTTTTTTGCGGCCTCGGGCGGGGCGCGAACGGTGGATCGGGCCGTTTTCGCGGCTGAATCGATGGCCGTGGGCGATGGCGGTCACGCCATCCCCCTTGTCGGACGCAGCACCGCCCATCGTTTGAGGTTCATGGCGAGGCAAAGCAGACGCAGATGCGTCTGGTTGCGCGCCAAGCCCAGATAGCGAGCGCGCGCCCAGCCATAGACGACCTTGAGGCGCGCGAAGACCTGCTCGACCGGCGCGCGGCGCCGCCCCACAGCGTCGTTGAAGCGCTTCTGCCGGTCGGTCAGCGG
>NZ_FNCU01000010.1:0-214468 GCF_900099855.1 Bradyrhizobium sp. Rc2d
GAGCCTCCAACATGTCTTTGCCGATCGGGTTTACCGCGGCAAACAGCTTACCAACGCGCTGTCCCACTGTGGACCGTGGACAATCGAAATCGTCCAGCGACCACCGGGGGTCAAGGGCTTCCAGCTCCTGCCCAAACGTTGGGTGGTCGAACGCACCTTTGCGTGGCTCGGTCGCTGCCGACGCCTCACCAGAGACTTTGAAGGCTCGGCCACGACAGAGCTTGCCTGGCTTCATGTTGCCCATCTCAGGCTGCTGACAAGACGCCTCGCTGCACCCTAAAAAGCTCGCCGCCCTTTTTGAGTCAGGCTCTCAGGATGACGGCAGGGACGCTTAGAGAGGTTACCTTCGTCCCTTCACGTCCAGCGGCACCGCCGCCTCGTATTTCGAATTATGCAGCACCAGCGACGTGCGCACGTTGCGGACATGGGGCGCGGCGGTCAGGTGGGTGACGAAATCCTGGAAGGTCGCCATGTCGGGGGCGACGCATTTCAGGATGAAATCGACCTCGCCCGACAGCATCCAGCATTCCCGCACCAAGGGCTCGGCGCGGACGAATTCCTCGAAGGCGCGCAAATCCGTCTCGGCCTGGCTGGACAGGTGCACGGCGGCGAACACGGTGACGTCGAAGCCGAGCTTGCGGGCGTCCAGGAGGCCCCGATAGCCGTGGATGTAGCCCTCCTCCTCCAGCGCCCGGACGCGGCGCAGGCAGGGCGGCGGCGAGATGCCGACGCGCTTGGCCAGTTCGACATTCGTGATTCGACCGTCGGCCTGAATCTCGGTGAGAATCTTCAGGTCGATCTCGTCTAGGTTCCGCGACACGTGATTGGAACTCCTGCCCTTTGCGGCGGTATTGGGTGGTTTGTCGCAATCGTCATACCCTAGTCCACGCGCGCAGCGCAATTTTATTGCGCGTGCAGCGCAATCGACTTTTGTTCCTTGTTGGAAAAATCCGCCGGTAGGGAATGCAATTCTTGCATAGCTCACCAGAAGGCTTAGATTAGCTCTGATATTTCAGCGCCTCCGCGAGGCCTCCCGGCACGTTCCGCGCCCGCGCTGCAAAATCCCCCGTGAAAGGCGTCCATCGAAATGTCCGCTCCTGTTCATGCAAAGGTCATCATCATTGGCTCCGGCCCCGCCGGTTACACGGCGGCGATCTACGCCGCGCGTGCGATGCTCGAGCCGATCCTGATCCAGGGCATCCAGCCGGGCGGCCAGCTCACCATCACCACCGACGTCGAGAACTATCCGGGCTTCGCCGACGTGATCCAGGGCCCCTGGCTGATGGAGCAGATGGAGAAGCAGGCGGTCCATGTCGGCACCAAGATCGTCACCGACCTGGTCACCAAGCTGGAGACTGCGCAGCGGCCGTTCCGCCTGACCTGCGACAGCGGCGACGTCTATCTCGCCGACACCGTCATCCTCGCCACCGGCGCCCAGGCGCGCTGGCTCGGGCTGCCCTCCGAAGCGAAATTCCAGGGCGGCGGCGTGTCGGCCTGCGCCACCTGCGACGGCTTCTTCTACCGCAACAAGGAAGTCGTGGTGGTCGGCGGCGGCAACAGCGCGGTCGAGGAAGCCCTGTACCTCACCAACCATGCCTCGCAGGTCACCATCGTGCATCGTCGCGATCACTTCCGCGCCGAGCGCATCCTGCAGGAGCGCTTGTTCAAGCACCCGAAGATCAAGGTGGTCTGGGACTCTGCCGTCGACGAGATCTGCGGCACCGAGAACCCGAACAAGGTCACCCATGTGCGCCTCAAGAACGTCAAGACCGGCGCGCGCAGGGACCTGAAGACCGACGGCATCTTCATCGCCATCGGCCACGCGCCGGCGACCGAGCTCGTCAAAGGCCAGGTCAAGCTCAAACCGTCGGGCTATGTCGAGGTCGCCCCGAACTCGACCGCCACCTCGGTGCCCGGTCTGTTTGCCGCCGGCGACGTCGCCGACGAGACCTATCGCCAGGCCGTGACGGCCGCCGGCCTGGGCTGCATGGCAGCGCTCGAAGCCGAACGTTTCTTGGCCCTGCGCGCCAGCGAGCGCGCCGCAGCGGAATAGAATCATGCCCCGAACACGCGACGGATTTACGGATATGGACTGGGACAAGCTGAAGGTGTTTCACGCGGCGGCGGAAGCGGGCAGCTTCACGCATGCGGGCGAGCAGCTCGGCCTGTCGCAATCGGCGGTATCACGCCAGGTCTCGGCGCTGGAGCAGGAGCTCTCGGTCTCGCTGTTCCACCGCCATGCCCGCGGCCTGATCCTCACCGAGCAGGGCGACCTGCTGTTCCGCACCGCGCATGACGTGTTCATGCAGCTGCAGGCGGCGCGCGCCAAATTGACCGACAGCCGCGAGCGGCCGAGCGGCGACCTCAAGATCACCACGACGCCCGGCGTCGGCATCAACTGGCTGATCCCGCGGCTCGGCGAGTTCACTGCGCTCTATCCCGAGATCCGGATCTCGCTGATCGTCACCGACGAGGAGCTCGATTTGTCGATGCGCGAGGCCGACGTCGCGATCCGCACCCGCAAGCCGACGCAGCCCGATCTGATCCAGCGCAAGCTGTTCGCGATGGGCTTTCACGCCTATTGCTCGCCGGAATACATCAAGCGCTTCGGCACGCCGCGCACGCTGGAGGAGCTCGACTCCCACCGCATCATCACGCTTGCTGACGGCAACTTCGCGCCGCATCTGCAGAACCGCAACTGGCTGGTCGAAGCCGGTCGCAACGGCTCGGGTCCGCGCGAAGCCTATTTCAAGGTCAACAACATCCTCGGTCTCGTGCGCGCCTGCCAGCAGGGCCTCGGCATCGCCGCCCTGCCCGACTACCTCGTCGAGGAGCAGAGCAAGCTCGTGCAGCTGTTCGGTGAATCGGATTCGATCCAGCTCGACACCTATTTCGTCTATCCCGAGGAGTTGAAGACGGTCGCACGCGTGCAGGTGTTCCGCGACTTCGTGGTGAGCAAGGCGCAGCGCTGGCCGTCCTGATTTCCGCATGACTGACATGCGGCCTCGGCTGTTGCTGCAGGGCGCTCGTCAAGCTCATACTGTTTGCACGCTGAGCCTTCGCGTTGCGCATTTGTCCCCCTCCTCCAGTGGCGCGGGAGTTCAGTAATCCCTCTTGGAAGGTGATTGTGTCGGCCTCACGTGGCCAATACCTAAGCCGGGCCTTCGGGTCCGGCTTTTTTTCGTCAAAATGGCGCTTCGCCTTCCGCGTGTATTGACAGTTCCAGGCATACCTCGCATCATTTGCAAATGATCACGAAGTCGTGCGCACTCATTTCGAAAAAAGGCCCCCATCCGGGGACCTCGGAATGTTGCGCGCGCTAGGCTGACTTCGTCATCGCGAGCTGATCCCGAAAACCCCGCCGCCTGGACGGGGTTTTTTCATGTGCCCTCCGTCTCAGGTTTTTTTCCGAGAAGGAGATTGAAACATGACCGGACTACGAGACCAATTGCACGGGCTGTGGCTGCCGCTGGTGACGCCGTTTCGCGACGGACGTCTCGACGAGACGTCATTGCGGCGGCTGACGCGGCACTACGGCACACAGGCCGTCGACGGCTTCATCCTGGGGGCGACCTCGGGTGAAGGCATGACGCTGCGCGACACTGAACTCGAGCGCCTCGTCGCCATCGTCCGCGACGAGATGGCGGCGGACCGCCGCACCTTGCCGATCTTCCTCGGACTGTCAGGCGCGGACACCTCGCGGCTGAAGGATCGCCTCGATGAAACCGCGGACTGGCCGATCGATGGCTACCTGATCGCGAGCCCCTATTACGTGCGACCGTCGCAGCGCGGGCTGCTGGCGCATTTCGAGGCGCTCGCCGATCACGCCGCCTGGCCGATTGCGCTCTACAACATTCCCTATCGCACCTCGGTGAACATCACCAACCAGACGCTGCTGCGGCTCGCCGAACACAAGAACATCGTCGGCCTCAAGGATTGCGGCGCGAGCCGCGAGCAATCGATCGCGCTGCTGCGCGACAGGCCGAAGGGCTTTCGCGTGCTGACCGGCGAGGACGCGAATTATTTCGAGGCGCTCACCGACGGCGCCGACGGCGGCATCGTGCTGTCCGCCCATGTCGAGACCGCGACATTTGCGGCCGTGTATGCGGAGCTCAAGCGCGGCAACCACGACGCCGCGCTGGCGCGCTGGCAGGAGGTCGCCGAGCTGACGCGGCTATTGTTCGCCGAACCAAGCCCGGCGCCGGCGAAGTACTGGCTGTGGCGGAGCGGCCTGATCGACAGCCCCGAAGTGCGCCTGCCGATGGTGGAAGTGAGCAGCGAGCTCGCGGCAACGATCGATCGCGAGATCGAGCGACGGATGAAAGTCGCGGCGTAACGCTCCATTTACCCTCCCCTGGAGGGGGAGGGTCGATCGCGCGCAGCGCGAGCGGGGTGGGGTGATCTCTCCACTCGGGCACCGCTTCTGCGGAAAGACTGTCACCCCACCCCGCTCCGCATTTCGCTTCGCTTCATGCGGAGCGACCCTCCCCCTCCAGGGGAGGGTAAGAGGCGCCCGTGGTTAATCCCACCCCACACGGCCTTCGCATCCGCCGCATGGTGCATCCACGCCTCGTTTACCGAACCGCGCCTATCGTTTCCGCCTAAGACCTTCCAAAGGGGGAATGACCATGGGACATCGCACCCGGCCTACGGCCGCGAGCCAATTCGCGCCGGCCGATCTCTTGCAGGGAATTCTGGTGGTGTCGTCGTTCGGGTTCTGGGCGGTGATGCTCGGCCTGATGCCGGTGCTGCTGTTTCGCGTCTGGCTGGCGGGCTGACAGCGCCGCGCGGATGGTTAACCCGTGGTAGCAGTTGTGTTCAAATGCACCGGCAGCTGCGATCCGGAATTTTAAAACATCCCGCGTATCACTGACGCCCATAAGCGAAGAAATCGCGGAGGCGTTTGTGAATAATCATAATGAGATGGCGTCGCATTACGACGCCGGACAGCAGAGCTTTACCACCGAGGACATTCTCTGGGCCGCCGGCATCTGGTCGGTGATCCTCACCCTGTCGCCGGTCATCGTGTTCTACATGCTGATGGTGGCGTAACCGCCTTCAGCAGACCCGAAAACGCAAAACGCGCGGCTCGTCCGCGCGTTTTCGTCCGGGGAAATGAATGATGAAATTATGCCGCCTGCTTGTGCATTGCGCCGGACGCCGACGCCGTGCCGCGAATAGCCTTCACTGAACGCTCGATCGCCGCCCACAACCGTGCAATTTCCTGAGCCGCACGGCTTTCGGCCTGATACTCGCGCGCTCCTTCGCCGTGGCTGAGCGCCATCAAGAGATCCGAGCGGTTGGTGATCTGGCCGCCCCACACCGGAGCGCGGAATTTCGCCAGCGCCTCGCGGGCGATGGTGACGATCGGGCTTTCCGACTCGTCGCGGCGCGCCGGCGCCCCGTTGAGCACGACCGCGTAGGGCTTGCGCGCGGCGCGGCACATCTGGATGGTTTCCTGAACCGCGTTGACGTCGAACACGCCGGGACGCGCCGGAATGATCACCATCGTCGCGTTCCTGATGGCGTCGTCGACGACGGCCGACAGGTTCGGCGGCGTGTCGATCAACACCCATTCATAACCGTCGCGCTTGGCCGCGGAGACGATGCCGCTGACGGAGTTCACGGCCGGCTTGATCGGCGGCTCGTTGGTGCCACGCAGCTTGTGCCACAGCGTGAGCGAGCCTTGCGGATCCGCGTCCACCAGCATGACCTGCTTGCTCGCCTTGATCTGCGCGGCGAGATGTGCAGCCAGGGTGCTCTTGCCCGAGCCGCCTTTACGCGATGCAAAAACAATAACGTTCATACCTTCGGCCTCCAGATTGACCCCGTGGCTCGAAAATGAATCAGCGCGGTGATTCGTGAAAGAAAAATTTATCGGGAGTTGCGTTGCCGCCACGAAATAACAAGGCGTGTTGGCTTTTGAGTCACACTGCCAGGTACGACGCCGATCAAAACTGCAAGAAAACACCTGCAATCGTGCGTTTTTTGAGCAGCGAGGCGGGATAAAGTGGAATGCAACCTTGCCGGGCAAACCTGCTCGCGACTCTTTTCCATCGCGCGCGCTCATCATTGCCGCGCGGCTAGCGCGCCGATTGCGCGAACAAAACGAGTCCGGCGGGGCAAACGTAGCTGCCGGGTTTCAAGGATGAACGTGCCGTCGCACTCAGCCTTCGCTGGATTTCTTCTTCTTGCTCGCCTTCGCCGCCGGCTTGGTGCTCTTCTTCGCTGTCTTGGGCGCGATGTGGGTCGGCTTGCCCGCACGCACCTCGCCCGGCTCGGGCCCCGGGCGGAAGAACACCCGGCACTGCGGCGAGAGCTGCGACTTCTTCGCGATCATGCAGGCGGTGATGGCATCGACGTTCGGAACGAACTCGCCGCACAGCCGCATCGCATCAGGCGTGCAGGCCTGCTGCTCCTCCTGGGTGTAGGCGAAGCCGGCGCGCGGCAGGACCAGGACGGCTAGGGCAATCCCGAGGGTTGCAACGGCCAAGGGTTTTGACTTCTTCAAGCGAAACGCCAGCATCGATCCCCCCACATGTCGAGTTCAGTTGGAATAGTGGGTGAACGGGCGTTGGTTGGCAACCGAGGGGAGATGCGAAAGCCGGCACGTGTGCGGTCTCGGCAACAGGGGCGGTCTGGTGCCGGCCAGCCGGCGCGGCAAAAGGCCGGCGCGCAACGCGAAGTCTCTCCCACCCACAGCTGTCATCCCCCGCGAAGGCGGGGGATCCAGTACGCCGCAGCCCCTCGGGGAACGTCAGGCGTCTCTGGAATACTGGGTCACCCGCCTTCGCGGGTGACGACAGCGGAGAAGGCTGCATGATCCATGGCCCTCTAACCCTTTGTCGGACTGGGCGAGATCGGCTCCAGCCTGCCGCTCCAGCGACCATCCAACCAATAACCGCGAAAACAACCCCATGCACAGTAGCCAAGTCCAGTTGCGGATTGGCTTTTACGGATTTTACGAAATCAATTTGACGCGTCGGGCAAAACAGTGGCATGATGGCATCATCGAGAATGCGTGGGGTGGGTCAGCCAGCTCCCCGTGAGGTGAGGGTGCATGGCCACGTTGCTGATCGTCGCGCCGGTATTCGCCGTGATCGCGGCGGGCTATGCCGCGGTGCTGTTTCGCTTCGTCTCGAAGAGCGCGCACAAGGGCATCAGCGAATTCGCTTTCAGCATCGCCATCCCCGCTTTGCTCTTCCGCACCATCGTCGTCTCGGAATTTCCCGACGTCAGCCCTTACCGGATGTGGGGCGCCTATTACGGCGCGCTCGCGATCACCTGGATCGCGGCGCTGGCGCTCTCGGCGCTGCTGCGCCCGCGGCGCGAGGACAGCGAGGACGGCGTCGTGTTCGCGATCGGCTCGGTCTACGGCAACATCGTGATGCTCGGCATTCCCCTGACGCTCTCGGCGCTGGGCAATGAGGCCGCAGGCCCGATGGCGCTGATCCTGTCGGTGAACACGCCGCTGCTCTGGCTCTGCGGCATCCTGCAGATGGAGCTTGTCAGCCGCAAGCGGACCGGCTCGGCGTTGTCGGTGATCTCGCCCGTGCTCGCGGACCTCGCGCGCAACCCGCTGATGCTGGCGATCGGTCTTGGCGTGATCTGGCGCTTCACCGGCCTCGGCCTCAACCCTATCGTCGACAAAACGATCGAGCTGCTGGCGCAGGCGGGATCGCCGACCGCGCTGATCGCGCTCGGCATCAACCTGTTCCGCTTCGAGGTGAAAGGCGAGAAGCTGAGCATTCTCGTGATGTGCGCGCTCAAGCTGATGGCGATGCCGGCGGCCGCGTATCTGCTGGCCAAACTGCTCGACCTGCCGTCGCTTGCGACCGGCGTCGTCGTGCTGTTCGCGGCAATGCCGACCGGCGCCAACGCGTACATCTTCGCGGTTCAGTACCAGCGGCTGGTGAACCCGGTGTCGGGCGCGGTGGCGCTGGGCACGCTGCTGGCGGCGGTGACGTTGCCTGTGGTGGTGGTGATGGTGCGCTAAGCAATCGCACCATAGTCTCGATGATTTTGCCTTTGCACGCAAAGGTCGCTAGTCTGCCCCGATACGTTCACAGGGAGGGGGAAATGGGACATCGCGAAGAGATGCTCGACGTGATCAGGAGCGCTTACGACGCGCGCCGCGACGGTGACGTCGAGGGCCTAGTGACAGCTTTTCATCCCGAAGGCCTGTTCACTTTGATCGGCGACAAAAGCGCGCTCGAACTGACAGGAAGTATGCAGGGGCACCCGACCCTGCGCGGGGCCTTCGGCCAATTGATTGCCGACTTCGGCTTCGAAAGCCGCGAAATTCTGGCTGAGTTGGTTGACGGGGATCGTGTCGCAGTTCATTCCCGCGTTGACGTTCGATACCGTCCAACCGGACAAACTTCTCGCACCGAGATCCTAGACCTGTTCAGATTTCAGGATGGCAAAATCGTTGAGCTGATCGAGTTTGCGGACACTGCCCAAATCAAGGCGATGATCTCCTGACGGGCGATGAGGTTGGACTGAACAGTCCTGCCGCCGCTCGCAGCCGGCGTGGTCGTGTTGTTCGCGGTGATGCCGACCGGGGCCAATGCATACATTTGCGCGGTGCAGTATCAGCGGTTGGCGAACCCGGTCTCGGGCGCGGTGGCGCTGGGACGCTGCTGGCGGCGGTAACGTTGTTGGTGGTGATGATTGGTGGCGGGATGGAAGTAGGCGCCGGAGAGGGCGAAGGGCGCCGCACCCTTCATCAACTTGAACGAATCTCAGCGAATCAACTTGGTATAGAAGGGGCGCATGAGATCACTCACTTCATCAAACAACGTAGTCTTAAGGAGCCTGTTCTTCGTCTCTGTCTCTACGATGTGTCCATCATATTTGACACCGTGAAGGCTCACTGTACCGAGAATCAGCTGGGAGCCTTCTGGGATTTCATTGAGACAGAAACGGATCATACGCGCAGCATTTGAAGCGTCCTGATCCTGCTGCACGGGCGTATCAATAACAATTGGACAGAACGCGGATGTAGAATATCGCTTCATCGTATGGATAAATGCATAATAGTAAGCGAGAAGTCCTCGCGGCAAATCGCTGCCCGTTTCGCGAATATGACAATCAATTGCCTTATAGTTGTCTTCGGACAAATTGGGGACGTGAAGCTCCTGAACGAAAGAGTTCATTTGTCGCAAATAGAAGCTCTTAATCTCCCCCTGCCGCTTCTTGTCATCCAGTGACTTCATGACTTGAGCCGCCTCGTCGGACTTCATCTCTTGCGCACCGATCTGAGAATCGACTTCCTTCTGCTCTGAGACGAGCGTCTCATCCATCAGCTTTTCACTTTCGCCCTCAATGAGGTCGCGCAGCTTCAGATCCCCCCGCTGCTCGTCAAGAATTCCATTGATACGTTCGATTGACGCTGTGAATTGCCCTAATTGCTCCTTTGCAGCAGCAATCTCAGCATCCACTACGCCGATATCGTTCCGAACATCGACAAGGAATGCGCGACACGTATCGACATCTGAAATCAAGCTGAATTTATTGGCAAAATCATTCGAGTGAACGGTTCCACATGTTGGACATATAATCTCGTCCTCAGTTTCGCGACGCAAGAATTCATAGTCTGCGCTGAGATCGGCCAAAGCGTTTTCAGCTATCACGCTCTGCTCTACAAGTAGAGACCGTCTGGAGTTCAGCTCCGAAAGGGAGCGCTGCACTTTGTCTTGCGCAGACTGCAGTGACTGGCACTCTACAACGAGAGCATCAATCTGATCTACGAACCGGTCGGGGGAAAGATCGAAATGGAGCCGCTTACGATTGGCGCGCAGCCGTGTGCTTGCCCGATCTAACGCGCGACGTTCGATCTTGAACTCTTCTTTGGTCTTGTCAGCCGAGGCCTTCAATGCCTTAGCCTGATAATACTCGTTCGGTCGTAGGCCAGCATGGAAGTTCGCGACGTCCCTCCGATAACCGGCAAACATCATGAGGTTGGAGAAGGAGCTCCAATTTTCTACCCAACTGACATCCTGATCCACATAGAAGGGAAGGAATAAATACGCGGGAGGCGGCACCTGCAGCTCGCCTTTTCGATCGGCCAGCGTAAGACCGAAATCCAGCAACTTAGCAATCTGCGGTCCAATCCCAGTTGTGACATTATTTCCAACCCAGATCGCTGCACCGTCCCCGTCAAAAAGCGCAAAGGTGCTGCCAGACCGTAAGAGACTGTAGGGCACCCCGTCGACAAAGAATTCGACCAGAGTATCAACTGCAGCGTCCTTCCAAGTTGGATTAACCTTGGCTGAATCCGCACCAAAAGCAGCATAGATTGATTTGATTAGGCACGACTTACCCGTGTCGTTATCTCCTAGTACGACTGTCTTGCTCGGATCGAACGTCATTAGCCGGGCCGCCTTCTCGCGCCCGGACAACAGAAGCAGCCTTTTTAATAGCAAGTTTTTCATGACTTCGCGTCCGCAATGCTCTTATCAGCTTTTTGTACATCTCCTGACGGGTCATAGGTCATCACCTCATAGATGATCATAGCCTTTGCGCGACTTGGCGTAAGATCTGATATCGTAACCTTTGCGAAGCTCCAGATTGAGCCAAACAGTTGATCGGTCAAAGGCGTCAGTGCGAGGGAAGAATTGGGGATCTTCCGCAGCTCCAAACGAATACGAGCGCGAACACGATTTATTGCTTCATTGCCGGCGCCTAATGCTAGCGCTCTATAGAGGCGCCACTCCTTAGCAATACTAGCTTTCTCGATCGCGGAGCATGTGAGATCGTTTGCGAAGTCTGGCCAATTCGGCACCGCCTCGTTGTTTGCGATCTGTGATAGCCAGCCATTTACATGGCTTTTCGTGATCGCTTTGTGCCTGATCAAGTCATCGAACGTGTTGATGGACCCCGTAAACTTTGATTTCGTCCGACAGTCTTCGATGATGGCTTTATAAAGTGTATCAGGACTATAGGTTATGGTCCCGAGCTGACTTGTTACAAAGTCTTGCATCAATCCCTTCACGTGAGCAGAGGCATCGTGCAGGCTCAAGTCAGCCCTGACGAAATGCATAAGCTTCGCACTTTCTTGCGTCGCCGTCGGACGCTCATATTTCAGCTTCGCCAAGAACTTTTTGAAGTCCTCGGCATCGCAATCTGCGAAGCAACCAATCGTCGCCGAAGCATCCATGAAGTCGCAGGGCAGGTTGGAAACGAAGCTCAACCTTTCAGTCTCGTCAGGGAAGAGTTCGTAGTTGTCGTGCATCTTCCCGATGTACGACGGAAGCAGCGAAGCGCCATCCTTCGATTTTTTCCTAGCGCTGAGGTCAGCGAGCGTCCAATGGCCTTTGACCTTGGTCTTGACTTGATAAAATCGAGCTCGCGTGGGCATTGAACTGCTGTTCAGCCGCAAGATGTCATCGTGAAACTCGAAAGCAATCGCATAGTCATCGAGTTCGTTATGGCTCTCGAAGATCAGGACGAGCCCCCAGATGGCCTGATAGTCGAATCGTTCGTAGCCAGTCTCGCCTGATTTCTCACGTCGTGACGTTTGAACGAGCTTGTCCGCAAATGCCATGTATCCCCCTAGGGCACATTAGCGTGACGAAGCCATGAGACAACCGTTGCGGGCAGTCCGGGACTAAGTCTTAGGCATAAGGCCCGAGCCTCCTGAAGCTTCGCGAAATAGGAAAGTAAGACAGAGATATTGACCTATAAATATCATTGATGATGCTTGATTTTGTGCCTGGAACTGCCACTTCCTACAAGGGAGTGTGTTTCCGCCTCAGCGCGAGCAGCATCCAATGCATAAGACAAATGACGATCTTGAAGCGATTGCCCGTGGTTTCCTGAAAAGGCTCGGACTCGAATATCAAGTCCGGCCGGACATGATGACGCTGATATCGAAGATCAAGCGCGAGGTGCCTAGTTTCGGCTATCGGCGCGTACCAGATGCTGAGATGCCGGACGCTGAAGCGCATTGGTATTCGGACGACTTCGAGCTCAGCATGAGGGAGAGCGTATTCGTTGCCATGCAACGCGGCGAGCCTCGCGCCAGAATGACGGTCGCGCACGAATTGTCTCACTATCTGCTCAAGCACAAAGGATATTTGAATCGGAGGGCAGAGAAGTCCCTCGCAGAAGTATCGATCCCGCGTATCGCCAGGCAGGAGGACGAAGCCCGCCGTTTGGCACCAATTATACTCGCGCCCGAACACCTGATCCCGGAAGACGCATCGATTGAAGACATCATGTCGATGTTCGGACTGAGCCGCCAAGCTGCAGCCCTTCGAATGGACGAAGTGGAGGAGATTCGGAGGCGCAGACGACGTGGCGGTCGGCCGCTGCCGCAATCAATCATCGACTTCTTGAGGGAAGCGAAGCGCCGTGGGCATCCTGTCCGGACCGATCTTGGCGACGACTCCTAGCTGTGGCCTCTATTCTGCAGACCACTTGGTCGTAGCGACATCCACATTCGCTCCAGTCGAAAGGGCTGGTACAGTTGGGTGGGCTCGAACCACCGACCTCCTGTTCCACAGACAGGCGCTCTAACCAACTGAGCTACAACTGCATCCTGGCGAACCGCCCCGGGGCGCCTTGAACAGGCCGGGCCGAGGCGGCTGGACGGGGCGGAAACTAGGTGCAACGGGCGTTTTTGGCAAGGCCGCAAACGGACGAAAAACCAGCGGAAATCACCCTCAACGCGGGGAAATTGCGCTTGATGGCGACGATAAGGGGTTGCGCTGCCTGTCCCGCCTGCGGGGAGACTCCCCGTGGGGAGAGAGCCCTCACCCGGCGCGCGGGACGATGCTTTGCATCGCCCGGAGCGCCGACCTCTCCCGCAAGCGGGAGAGGTGAAGAAAAACCCGGGCCTTTCGGCCCGGGTTTCTCAATTCAAACCAGCCGATCCGCTCAGGCGGCGGGCTTGTAGAACTTCTCGGCGCTGGCCTTGATCGGCTCGGCGGTCTCGGTGGCGACGCGCTGGCTGAGCTCGACCAGCTCCTTGGCCTGGGACTGGAAGGTCTCCAGCTGCTTGCGGGCGTGGCCGGTCCACAGCTCCAGCGCTTCCGACGGCGATTTGGCGCCGAACAGCTGCTGAGCGAAGTCCAGCTGGGCGCTGCTGTTGGCCTTCATGAACTCCACCAGCTTGGCGGTGTACTCGGTCGCGCCCTTGCTGGCGGAGGTGAACACGGCCTCGACGGTGCCATTGTGGGTTTCGGCGGCGTCCTTGAACTTGGCGTAGTTCTCGCGGGCCTGCGACACGCCCTTTTCGGCGAACGCACGCATCTGCTCGGGAACCTCGAACGGGATGATCGAGGCAGAAAACGGATCAGTCGCACCTGTCATGGTTGTCCTCACGCAAATTGAAAAAATGGAGTGAGCCTTCTGGCGCGCCCGCCGGCCCCGAGTTTGGGCCCTCGCATTGAGCGGGTACGTAGACTGGAAACGCGAAACAAACGAGATGGCTCGCCCAGCACCGCCATTATTGCCGTGCTTCATGTCAACATTGTGCATCGCAATGAGATCCGCCAGGCGTCGCAAAAATTTAATCTCGGAGAGGGTGAGGTTCCTGGGCTGGGGAACCGGTGGTTGAGGTGGGCAGACGCCGAAATCTCGGTGTCTCACCTTTTACCCTCCCCTGGAGGGGGAGGGTCGATCGCGCGTAGCGCGAGCGGGGTGGGGTGATCTCTCAACTCGGGCACCGCCTCCGTGGAAAGACTGTCACCCCACCTCGGTTCGCATGTCGCTTCGCTCTATGCGAACCGATCCTCCCCCTCCAGGGTAGGGCTATCGCATATGGTGTGCACGATGCGGCGGCATCGGCACTGGGCTCCCTCTCCCGCTTGCGGGGGAGGGCTGGGGTGGGGGTGTCTCCGCGTCGGGATTGTTGGGGATTGAGGAGGATGTCCCTGCGTGGCGAGAGCCCTCACCCGCCGCGCTAGGCGAGCGCGTCGGCCTCTCCCGCAAGCGGGAGAGGCGGAGCAAGCCCGCAGACAGTCCTCGTGAAATCCATATGCGATTCCCCTACCCGCCAGGGGAGGATGGGCCACCGGTGATGCCGCGACGGCTTTTAGCCGTCCGCCAGCGAATCCCTTGGATGCAAGCGGGCTGCGGCTTGCGGGTTCGGGACCATTAAGGTTATCGCGGCTTTAGGCCGGCTGTGAGAGACCGTGGCCGTGGACCTGCCCGCGCCTGCGGGTGATACTAACCCTTTCTTAAGGCTGCCATTCCCGGCAGCCGCCCCACGCTGACAAGCGAGACTTAAAGCCGGTCGGATGAAGAGTTCGGATTTCCAGTTGCGAGGCGTGGGCGATTCCCGGCTGGCCGTGCACGCGACCTCTCCGCTGCCCGCCTGGCTGTGGTCGATCGACGGCACGCGCGTGCTCTGGGCCAATCCGGTCGGGGCAAAACTGTTCGGCGCGGCCCACGCCGCCGCCCTCGCAGACAGGATTTTCGGCCCGGCGGACAGCCATCGCCGCCAGGTCGCCCGACTCGCCCGCAGCCTGCCGGCGAACGGCATTGTGCGGCTCGAACGGCTGCGCGGCTTCGGCGCCCGGCTCGGCATGCTGATGACCTGCGCCTGCGCCCGGCTCGACTTTGCCGACGGCAGCCATGGCGTGCTCGTCGCCGCGATGGACCCGACGCTGCGCCCCATGCCGCTGGTCGAGCGGCTGCATCGTCTCGTCGCTGGCGCCAAGGTGCCGATGGCCGCGTTCGCGCCCGACGGGATGTTCGTCGGCGCCAGCGAGGCCGCCCGTTCCCTGCTCGGCTTTCGCGATCTCTTTGAGGCCGGCCTCGACCGGGCCCGCAGCGAAGCGCTCACTAGCGGCCGCGCCGCGACGCCGATCGGCATCGGCCAGATGGTGCTGCAACGGGTCGGTGTCGGCGCCGATATCGGCCTCGTCGCGCTGATCGATCCCGCGCAGGAGACGCGCGCAGCGTCGGCGCCTAAAAGCATGCCGAACGAGCCGCCACCGCAGAATGCGCCGGTCGGGATCGCATTGTTCGATGCGTTCGCAGAGCCGGCCGACGCAGGCGAAACAGCCGAGACGATGACGCCCGCGCCTGAACCTGCCCTGAGCGAAGCGCTCGTGGAGGCCTTCCAAGAACCGGTGCCCGACCAGACCACCGCGGCCAAGACTCCGGTTGAAAACTGCGCCCAGGCCATTGTGTCGCCGCAGGCCGCGCCGATCACGTCAGCCATGTTCGAGCTGCCGTCGGGCCACACAGAGACGCCCGCACCGCATCAGCATCCGCTGCGCTTCCTCTGGCAGATGGATGCCGAGGGACGCTTTGTGCTGCTCTCCGACGAATTCATCCGCCTGATGGGCCCGCACACCGCCGCCGGCTTCGGCCGCCCCTGGCGCGAGATCGCCGCGGACTTTGCGCTCGATCCCGAGGGGCGCGTTGCGCGGGCGCTGGAAAGCCACGACACCTGGGCCGGCATCACCGTGAACTGGCCCGCCGATGGCGGCGAGCATTTGCCGGTCGAGCTCGCGGGGCTCCCGATCTACGATCGCGAGCGCAATTTCGCCGGCTTCAAGGGCTTTGGCGTCTGCCGCGATCTGGACGGCCTCAACCGGCTTGAAGCGCTCCGGCGTTTCGAGCGGCTGGCCGAGTTGCCGGCGCAGCGCGGCCTGTCCGCCGATGTCGTCGAGCCGGACCCGGGGCCGGAGGCCGAGGCCGCGGCGCCGCCTCCGCCCATCGAACCGGCTGCACACGAGCCTGAGTCTGAAGCTGAACTGCCCGACCCCGCAACTGATGTGACTTCACACCCAACCGAGCCCGAGACGTCCGTGGAAACGCCAGTGGAAACGCCTCCCAACGTCGTGCCGTTCCGTCCGCATGGCGATGCGCGCTCGCCGACGCTGACGCCGGTCGAGAACAGCGCGTTCAACGAGCTCGCCCGGCAATTGTCCGAGCGCCTCGAACGCGACCGCGAGATGATCGCGGCTGATACATCCGAACCGCCGGCCGCGGAGATCACGCCCGAACCGCCTGCGGCGGAGCTTGAAGCGCTGCAAACCGCGGTCGAATGGCTGACCGAGCCCGCACCGCCGGCACGCGGCGCGCCCGCGCGCGACCGCGCGCTGCTCGACCTGTTGCCGACGGGCATCCTGATCTATCGCCTCGACCGCCTGCTCTACGCCAACCCTGCCTTCCTCGCGCGCATGGGCTACGCCAACCTTAGCGCGCTGGAGGATGCCGGCGGGCTCGACGCACTCTATGTCGAGCCGGGCGTGTCCGCGGCCAGCAGCACGTCGCAAGGCGGCACGCCGGTGACGATCAGTGCGGCGATCGCGAATGGCGAAGCGCCGCTTGCGACCACCGAGGCGCATCTTCACACGATCGACTGGGACGGCGAGAGCGCGCATGCGCTGATCTGCGCGCTGCCGCAGGCCGCGCCAATCGTCGCCGCGCCCGTCATCGCCGAGACCATCGTCCCCGAATCCTTCCCCTACGCGCCCGACCTCGAGCCCGCGGCCGGCGATGCCGACGCCGAGGATCTCGCCGCGATCCTGGACACCACGGCCGAGGGCATCGTGATGTTCGATGCCGAAGGCAACATCCACGCCTGCAACCGCAGCGCCGAGGCGCTGTTCGGCTATGATGGCGAAGCGCTGCTCGAGCAGAATCTGGCGACGCTGTTCGCGCCGGAGAGCCAGCAGATCGTCGCCGACTATCTCGAAAGCCTGAAGAGCCAGGACATTGCCAGCCTGCTCGACCACGGCCGCGAGGTGCTGGGCCGCGAGAAGAAGGGCGGCGTCATTCCGCTCGCGATGATCATGGGCCGCACGCGGCCGGACGGCCCGAACTTCTTCGCCGTGTTCCGCGATCTCTCGCAGAGCAAGAAGGGCGAGAGCGAGCTGACGCAGGCCCGCCGTCGCGCCGACGGCGCAGCCACGGCCAAGGCCGACATGCTGGCGCGGATCAGCCACGAGATCCGCACCCCGCTCAACGCCATCATCGGCTTTGCCGAAGTGATGATCTCCGAACGCTTCGGCGCGCTCGGCAACGAGCGCTATGGCGAATACATGAAGGACATCCGCGCCTCCGGCGAGCGCGTCATCGCCATCATCGACGATCTCTTGGAGTTGTCGCGGATCGAGACCGGCAAGCTCGACCTCAACTTCGCCAACCTCAGTCTCAACGACCTCGTCGAGGCCTGCGTTACGGTGATGCAGCCGCAGGCCAACCGCGAGCGCATCATCATCCGCACCTCGTTGGCGCATGCGCTGCCGCAGGTCACGGCAGATGCGCGCGCGATGCGGCAGATTACCGTGAACCTGATCTCGAACTCGATCCGGCTCGCCAGCGCCGGCGGCCAGGTCATCGTCTCGACCGCGCTGACCGATCGCGGCGAGATCGCGCTTCGCATCCGCGATACCGGCCATGGCCTCAGCGAACGCGAAGTCGCCGCCGCGATGGAGCCGTTCCGCACTCCGCCGCCGGGCGATGCCGCGGACAGCGCCGCGCTCAGCCTGTCGCTGACCAAGGCCTTGGTCGAAGCCAACCGCGCCCAGTTCAACATCAAGAGCGCGGGCAATTCCGGCACGCTGATCGAAGTGGTGTTCGCGCCGGCGCTGGCGAAGGCGTAGCTTCCACCACATCGTCGTCCCGGCGAAGGCCGGGACCCATAATCACCGAATTGAGTTTGGCGAAGACGCGCCGTCGCGGGACTAACACCATCCGCAACCGATGGAACCCGCGGTATGGGTCCCGGCCTCCGCCGGGACGACTCGATTTGAGAGAGCCGCCCAAGCAAAAAGGGCACGGCTTGCGCCGTGCCCTTTCGCCTTCCTGCGGCCTGGATCAGCTGTAGATCTCGAACAGGCCGGCGCCGCCCTGGCCGCCGCCGATGCACATCGTCACCACGCCCCACTTGGCCTTGCGGCGCGCGCCTTCCTGCAGGAGATGGCCGGTGAGCCGCGCGCCGGTCATGCCGAAGGGATGGCCGATCGCGATCGAGCCGCCGTTGACGTTGTACTTGGCGGGATCGATGCCGAGCTTGTCGCGGCAATACAGGCACTGGCTGGCGAAGGCTTCGTTGAGCTCCCACAGATCGATGTCATCGATCTTGAGGCCGGTGCGCTTGAGCAGCTTCGGGATCGCGAACACCGGGCCGATGCCCATCTCGTCGGGCTCGCAGCCCGCGGTCGCCCAGGCGACGAAGCGGCCGAGCGGCTTGAGGCCGCGCTTCTCGGCGTCCTTGGCCTCCATCAGCACCACGGCGGCGGCGCCGTCGGAGAGCTGGCTGGCATTGCCGGCGGTGACGTATTTGCCGGGACCTTTGACCGGCTCGAGCTTGGCAAGGCCTTCCATCGTGGTGTCGGGCCGGTTGCACTCGTCGCGATCGACGACGTAGTCGACGATGCTCTCGGCCTTGGTCTGCTTGTCGACGACCTTCATCTTGGTCTTCATCGGGACGATCTCGTCCTTGAACTTGCCGGCCTGCTGGGCCGCGGCCATGCGGCGCTGCGATTCCAGCGAGAACTCGTCCTGATATTCGCGGCTGAGCTTGTAGCGCTCGGCGACGATGTCGGCGGTGTCGATCATCGCCATGAAGATGTCAGGGGCGACCTTGAGCAGTTCCGGATCGATCGACTCCTTCGGCGAGCCGCCGCCCGGAATCGAGATGCTCTCGACGCCGCCGGCGACGATGCAGTCGGCGCCGTCGGAACGGATCGAGTTGGCGGCCATCGCGATGGTCTGCAGGCCCGAGGAGCAGAAGCGGTTCACCGAGACGCCGGCAGTGGTCTTCGGCAGGCCCGCGAGCAGCGCGGCCTGACGCCCGATATTCGGCGCGCCATGGGCGCAATTGCCGAGATAGCAGTCCTCGACATAGTCCTTGTCGACGCCGGCGCGCTTCACCGCGTGCTGGATGGCGTGGGCCGCGAGCGACATCGGCGGCGTGATGTTGAACCCGCCGCGGCCGGATTTCGCAAGGCCGGTGCGCGCATAGGAAACGATGACGGCTTCACGCATTGTCTTCTCCCTTTTCGAACGATTTTGAACGGAGCGTCCTTGCGCCATTGGTACACAAAGTTTGGCGAGCGCGGGAAAATAAAACGCCGCCTCCAGGTGATGGAGGCGGCGTTGTTCCGCGGGTCGGAATATGTCGATGTTAGAACGTCAGCGCCTTGGCCTGCTTGACCTGCGGCAGCGCCTGCACCTTGGCGAGCACATCCGCCGGCACCGCGCCGTCGACCTCGATCAGCGCGATGGCATCGCTGCCGGGGGCGACGCGGCCGAGATGGAAGGTCGCGATGTTGATCTTGGCATCGCCGAGCAGGCTCGCGAACTTGCCGATGAAACCCGGCTTGTCCTCGTTGGTCACGTAGATCATCGACTTGCCGAACTCGGCGTCGACGCGGATGCCCTTGACGTCGACCAATCGCGGCTTGCCGTCATGGTACACGGTGCCGGAGACCGAGCGCTCCTGGCGCTCCGTCGCCACCGTGACGGTGATCAGGCTTTCGTAGTCACTCTGGGCTGCGCGCACGATCTCGTCCACCACCATGCCGCGCTCCTTGGCGACGACGGGCGCGGACACCACGTTGACCTCGCCCAGCATCGGCCGCAGCAGGCCCGACAGCACCGCGGAGGTGATCGCCTTGATCTTCATCTCGGCGACGTGACCCTCATAGGTGATCTCGACCTTGAGGATGCCGCTTTCGGTGAGCTGGCCGGCGAACGAGCCGAGCTTCTCGGCGAGCGCGATGAACGGCTTCAGCTTCGGCGCCTCTTCGGCGGTGATCGAGGGGAAGTTGACCGCGTTCGAGATCGCGCCGGTGAGCAGATAGTCCGACATCTGCTCGGCGACCTGGAGCGCGACGTTCTCCTGCGCTTCCGTGGTGGAGGCGCCGAGATGCGGCGTGCAGATCACGTTGGGATGGCCGAACAGCACGTTGGACGTCGCAGGCTCCTCGATGAAGACGTCGAAGGCGGCGCCGGCGATGTGCTTGGAATTGAGCGCATCGACCACGGCCTGCTCGTCGACGAGGCCGCCGCGGGCGCAGTTGATCAGGCGCACGCCCTTCTTCATCTTGGCGATCGCGGCCGCGTCGATGATGTTCCTGGTCTTCTCGGTGAGCGGGGTGTGCAGCGTGATGAAATCGGCGCGCTTGAGGAGATCGTCGAGATCGACCTTCTCGACGCCGATGTCTTTGGCGCGCTCCGGTGACAGGAACGGATCGAACGCGATCACCTTCATGCGCAGGCCGAGCGCGCGGTCGGCGACGATCGAGCCGATATTGCCGCAGCCGACGACGCCTAACACTTTGCCGGTGATCTCGACGCCCATGAAGCGGTTCTTCTCCCACTTGCCGGCCTGGGTCGAGGCGTCGGCCTGCGGGATCTCGCGGGCGAGCGCCAGCATCAGGGTGATGGCGTGCTCGGCGGTGGTGATCGAATTGCCGAACGGCGTGTTCATCACGATGATGCCCTTGGCCGTGGCGGCGGGAATCTCGACATTGTCGACGCCGATGCCGGCGCGGCCGATCACCTTCAGCTTCGTGGCCTTGTCGATAATCTTGGCCGTCGCTTTGGTCGCGGAGCGGATCGCGAGGCCGTCATAATTGCCGATGATCTCGGCGAGCTTGTCCTTGTCCTTGCCGAGATTGGGCTGGAAGTCGACCTCGACGCCGCGGTCCTTGAAGATCTGCACGGCTGCGGGCGAGAGCGCGTCGGAAATGAGAACTTTGGGTTTGGTCATGGGGATGATCCTTCGCCTTCCCTAACGGGAGGATCGGCCTGCGATGGCCGGAATTGAATGAGGAGGCTTTGTCTTCCCCCTCTCCCCGTTCTTACGGGGAGAGGGCTGGGGTGAGGGGCAGCCACAGGCGAAGGTGCAAGCGGAGAGAGCCCCTCACCCGGATTGCTGCGCAATCCGGCCTCTCCCCGTAAGAACGGGGAGAGGCGAAAAATAAACTCACGCTGCCTTGGCCAACTGCGCCTTGGTCTCGGCAAAGGCCCAGTCGATCCACTGCGTCAAGAGCTCGATGTCCTTGGCCTCGACGGTGGCGCCGCACCAGACGCGCAGGCCGGCCGGCGCATCGCGATAGTAGGCGAAGTCGAAGCCGGCGCCTTCCTTCTCGACCAGCGCGACCAGCTTCTTGGAGAAGTCGGCTTGCGCGTCCTCGGAGAGCGAGGTGATCGCGGGATCGGTGAACTTCAGGCACACCGAGGTGTTGGAGCGGATCGAAGGATCCTTCGCCAGGAAGTCGATCCACGGCGTCTTCGCCTTCCAGTCGGCGAGCACCTTGGTGTTGGCGTCGGCACGCGCGATCAGCGCCTTGAGGCCGCCGATCGACTTGGCCCAGTTCAGTGCATCGAGATAATCCTCGACGCAGAGCATCGAGGGCGTGTTGATGGTCTCGCCGACGAAGATACCTTCGTTGATCTTGCCGCCCTTGGTCATGCGGAAAATCTTCGGCAGCGGCCAGGCCGGCTTGTAGGTCTCGAGCCGTTCCACCGCGCGGGGCGAGAGGATCAGCATGCCGTGCGCGGCCTCGCCGCCGAGCGCCTTCTGCCAGGAGAAGGTGACGACGTCGAGTTTTGCGAAATCGAGCGGCTGCGCGAAGGCGGCCGAGGTTGCGTCGCAGATCGTGAGCCCTTCGCGGTTAGCGCTGATCCAGTCCGCATTCGGCACGCGCACGCCTGAAGTGGTGCCGTTCCAGGTGAAGACGACGTCGCTCTTGGGATCCACCTTGGAGAGATCGGGGATCTCACCATAGGCTGCGTTCAGCTTGGTGACGTCCTTGAGCTTCAATTCCTTGACGATGTCGCTGACCCAGCCTTCGCCGAAGGATTCCCAGGCGAGCGTGGTGACGGGCCGCGCACCAAGCAGCGACCACAGCGCCATCTCGACCGCGCCGGTATCGGAGGCCGGCACGATGCCGATGCGGTAATCGGCGGGGACCTCGAGCACTTCGCGCGTCAGATCGATCGCGAGCTTGAGCTTGGCCTTGCCGATCTTCGCGCGATGCGAGCGGCCGAGGGCTGCGTCCTTGAGATTTTGGGCGTTCCAGCCGGGGCGCTTGGCGCAGGGGCCGGAGGAGAAGTGCGGCACGTTCGGCCGCGAAGCGGGCTTCGCTACAGTCATCATCTACCCTTCCAGATAGTAAGCCTCCCGTTGGGGGGAGGTGTCCCGCCGCGGCTGATACGGGAATCGGGAAGAGCAGTCAAGGAGGTTCCGGCGTCTCACGGGGGAGTGAAGGCGCCTCCGGCGCGATACCAGGGGATTCGACGGCAGCGAGCGCATTCAGCAAGTCCGTGGCCTCGCTGATCAATTGCGCGGCTCTGCGGCGGCTGCCGACCTTCAATATGCATTTGTCATTGGCCTGCACGACGTAGTCGTTGCCGACCTTGATCATCGAATAGCTTGTCATCGAAATCCCCGAACCGACCGAGCTCGGTGTCTGACGCTGCCGTAGCACCGTTCGTTCCTGTACAAACATGAACGACGGGCGGGTAGTTTATCAGCTCTTAAAATGAACGAATGCGCGATCCGAATGTGCTGATTGCGCAACGCCCGCGACCAGAGCCCCATTCCGATACAATCGGAACGGGACTCTGGATTTTTGTATTGACGCGTTTTCTTTACGCGAACCGGTATCCACTTCGCTCGAAAACGCTCTTGCTGCCTCAAAAGCGGACAGTCATGCCCACATGACTCGCAGCGAATCCAAGCCGCGTGTAGAAGCGCTGCGCATCGACGCGTGTCTGATGCGTCAGCAGCTCGACCAGATTGCAGCCGCGCGCTTTCGCTTCCGCGATCGCCCATTGCACCAATCGCTCGCCGATGCCGCGGCTGCGACAACCGGAAGCAACGCGGACGTCTTCGAGCAGGCCGCGCACGCCGCCTTGCGAGCTGATGCCGGGCAGGATCGCGAGTTGCAGGCAGCCGATCACCCTGCCCTCGCTCTCGGCGACCACAAGCGTCAGATTCGGATCGCGCTCGACCCGCGCGAATGCCTCGTAATAGGCGGCGGGCAGCGGATCCTCGACGCGCTCACGCCCGCGTCCGAGATGATCATCGGCGAGCATCGCCACGATCGCGGCGACATCGTCGCGGCGCGCGGGGCGAATGGAAACGGCCTCAGTGTTCATGCGCGTTATACTCCAGGCTCAGCGCGCCGGCGCAAGGCCGAGAAACGTCTCGGCCTCGCCGATCCAGCGGCGGACGGCCGCATGGCGAGCGAGATCGAAGCCGCCCTCATGCGCAACGCGGGTATAGGCGAGCAGCGAGACATCCGCGAGCGAAACCGCCTCACCAGTGAAGAAGCGGCTGACCGAAAGATGCTGCTCCATGCGGTCGAGCGCCGCATAGCCACGCTTGACCTTCTCGGGGTCGAGCTCGGATGCCGTCTTGCCGAGATAGACCAGGAGGAAGCGGCACACCGCGATATAGGGCTCGTGGCTGTACTGCTCCCAGAACAGCCATTCGTCCATCTTGGCAGCAATGAAGGCGTCGCGCGGAACGAGCGCGCTGTCGCGGGCGAGATAGCGGATGATGGCATTGGATTGCGCCAGCGTGCGGCCGTCGTCGAATGCGACGGTCGGCACCTGACCGGCGCCGTTCATCTTCAGAAATTGCGGCGTGCGGGTCTCGCCCTTGCTTGTGTCGATTTCAATCCACTGGTAGGGCAGCGCGAGCTTGTCGCAGACCCATTTCACCTTCAGACAATTGCCGGAATTGCTATCGCCGTAGATCTGCATCGCCGCCGCCCTGCTTTTGAGCGACAGAGCATCAGGACGGACGAGAGCTGTCAACCGCGGCGTAGCCGAAGCACGTCAGATGTGGCCGCGTCAGAACTTGTAGCCGAGGCCAGCGCGAACGGTGTTGATGCTGGTGTCGACCTGGGAGGTGAAGCGGATGTACTCCCACTCGGCGCGCATGAAGAGACCGCCGACGAGGTTGATGTCCACCCCGAGGCCGCCGCTGTAGCCATAGATCAGATGATTGTGCTGCGCCTCGCTCGCGGAGACCGGCCCTAGCAGAACGCCGGCGGGAGTCACGAAATCCTGGGCGCTCACCGTACGCACGATATCGGCATTGCCGAGCGCGAGCCCACCGAACACGTAGGGCAGGAAGCACCCCCATGCATAGCCGGCCCTGCCGCGAAACGTTGCCATGTCCTTGATCGCGATCGAAGCCGTCGAGCTCGCTGTCACGCTGTGCACGTTGCCGTCGGACAGCTGGTTGCTGCGCGCTTCGCTGGCGGTGGTCGATCCTCCGAACTTGCCGTGCAGATAGCTCGCCTCCAGGCCGATCACGACATCGTCCCACTGAGCATTGTAGCCCACGAAAGCACCGTATCCACTGCTACGCTGAGAGGCCTTTCCGAGGCCGAGATTCCATTGCGAGACCTGCATCTCCTGCTCGATCAGGGTGTCCGCGAGCAGCGCGGCCATCATATTGCTGGTCGATCCGTTGAAATTCTCGTCGGACGAGCCATAGCCGCCCTGGCCTCCGATGTAGAAGCCCTGCCAGTTGACTGTGGAGGTGCTCAGACCGTCGGTGAAGCTGCCGCGCAGGATCGGCAGGTCCGGCATGTCGGCCGCATGCGCGGCGGACACCGTCCCCAACATCGCCGCCGCCACCATCAGCCTACGCATCGCAACGCTCCATCGGACTCGAACTGTTGCGATGATCATCGCCTGTTAACCTTAACCAATGGTTGCGTTCGCCACGTTCGCCGCTGTCGGGCCATGAAAAATCCGCAAAGCAAAACGGCGCGGGATGATCCCGCGCCGTTAAGACGTCTTAAGCGATGAGGCTGACGATCAGCCCTTGGTGACCAGCGGCGGCGGCGCGTAGACCGGCGGGCTGTTGAGATCCCAGCGCACGCCGAGCTTGACGTCGTGCGAGGTGAGCTCCTTGATCTTGATCGAGGTCGGACCCGAGGCGCTGTTGTCGAACAAGCGGAAGTTGCCGGGCGCCGCGTCGCCGAGGTTCATGTAGCTGTAGGCCAGTTCGACGGTGAAGCCGGGATTGACCTTGTAGGCGAGACCGGCGTGAGCGGCCCAGGCGAAGTTCCACTTTCCGTTGTCGGCGAAGTAGGCGACGCTGTTGGACAGGGTGCCGCCGCTGAATGACACGCCGTCATCACGGAAGCCGCTGATCTTGTTGTAGGAGCCGCCGACACCGGCACCGACGAACGGAGTGATGCACCACCACGTGCCGAGATCGACATAGGCGTTGGCCATGACGACCCACTCGGACTTGCTGCCGCTGTAATTGTTGGAGCCGACGAAGCCGGGCCCAATGACGTTGTCGGCACCATGCAGATTAGCCTTGCCCCGGTACTGGCCGATCACGTCCGCACGAAACCAGTTGTTGAAGCGATAGCCGACACCGAGATCGAACAACGGCGACGAGTCGAAGCCGAGTCCCTCCGTCGTCCTCGTAAACCCCGGCGCTACGGCGGCGTCGATGCGCTTGGCGCTCTGGTTGGTCATGCCGATGTCGCCGCGGAGATACCAGCCACCAAAATCGGCGGGCGGAGCCGGCGGCGCGTACATCGGAGGCGGAGCCGCGATCGGCATATCAGCGGCGAACGCCATCGACGAGATCAGGGTTGCCGCACCCGCGGCAAGGAGAGACTTAACGCTACGCATTTGGCTTCGTCCTTATGGCCGGTGAGGCAAAAATGCAGACGCCCCACGTTCTGGAAACTCACGACCCGGACGATGGCAGCAAATGTTTAAGCGCCACTTAACCCTAATTTTTAAGGTTGATTTTTTCTCACCATACACGCGCGCGCCGCGCCAGCGTTGCAAGAATGCCGCGCCAAATGCGACGACCTCGCCGCAATTCCTAACGATGTGTGAAACCGCAACGCGGCGAGAGAGGATGCGTTAACGCGCGTGCCCCGGCAGCCTGGGCAGGAATCGCGATCTTGCGACCAAATCGGTCGCCCAAGGGACCACCGAGAAACGCACCGACGGCGTTGGCCGCGAGAAAGATGAAGAGATAGATCTGCGCAGCTTGTCTTACCCGCTCCGCGAGTCCGGAATCGTAGGGTAGGCAAAGGCGCACTTGCGCCGTGCCCACCATCGATCCAAAACTGCAACAGAAGCGGTGGGCACGCTTCCGCCTTCGCTCTTCGAGCGACGGCGGACAAGTCGCTTTGCCAACCCTACGTCACTGCGGGAGAAGGAAGACCTTACGCCGCCGCCTGGCCGAGCGCGGAGACGATGGTGTCGACGACGTCCTCGACCAGGATGCGGTCCTCGCCCTCGCCCATGACGCGGATCACCGGCTCGGTGCCGGAGGAGCGGATCAGGAGGCGGCCGCAGCCGTTGAGACGCTTCTCGCCGTCGGAGATCGCCGACTTGACGTCGGAATCGTCGAGCGGCTTGCCGCCCTTGTGACGGACGTTCTTCAGGATCTGCGGCAGCGGATCGAAGCGGTGGCAGACTTCGGACACGGGGCGGCGCAGCTTCTGCACCACCGCCAGCACCTGCAAGGCCGCAACGAAGCCGTCGCCGGTGGTGGCGTAGTCGGACAGGATGATGTGGCCGGATTGCTCGCCGCCGAGATTGTAGCCGCCGTTCAGCATCTGCTCGAGCACGTAGCGGTCGCCGACGGGCGTGCGGACGAGGTCGAGCCCCTGCCCGTTCAGGAAGCGCTCGAGGCCGAGATTGGACATCACGGTCGCGACGATGCCCGGCCGCGACAGCCGGCCGTCTTCCTTCCAGCTCTGCGCGATCACCGCGAGCAGCTGGTCGCCGTCAACGAGATGACCGCGCTCGTCGACCAGGATGACGCGATCGGCGTCACCGTCGAGCGCGATGCCGATGTCGGCGCGCATCTCGCGCACTTTCTTCGACAGCGCTTCCGGCGAGGTCGAGCCACATTCCTTGTTGATGTTGAAGCCGTCGGGCTCGACGCCGATCGGAACGACGTCGGCACCCAATTCCCACAGCGCTTCCGGCACCACCTTGTAGGCGGCGCCGTTGGCGCAATCGATCACGACGCGCAAACCATCCAGCGACAGATCGCGCGGCAGCGTGCGCTTGGCGAATTCGATGTAGCGGTCATGCACGCCGTCGATGCGGCGGGCGCGGCCCAAGCTCGCGCTCTGCGCGAGCCTCTTGTCGAGGGATTCGTCGAGCAGCTGCTCGATCTGCCGCTCGACGTCGTCGGAGAGCTTGAAGCCCTGCGGGCCGAACAGCTTGATGCCGTTGTCCTCGAACAGATTGTGCGAGGCCGAGATCATCACGCCGAGATCGGCGCGCATCGACTTGGTCAGCATCGCGACCGCCGGTGTCGGCATCGGGCCGACCAGCAGCACATCCATGCCAACCGAGGTGAAGCCCGCGACCATCGCGTATTCAATCATGTAGCCGGACAGGCGGGTGTCCTTACCGATCACGACCCGATGGCGGTGGTCGCCGCGCTGAAACGCAAGGCCCGCGGCCTGGCCGACCTTGAGCGCGAGCTCCGGCGTGATCAGTCCGTTGGCGCGGCCCCGAATCCCGTCCGTCCCGAAATATTTGCGGCTCATATCGTCCCCCAGGCAACAATCAGGGGTCCCCTCGACAACCACGGGCTGCCCGAAAAGGCCCCGCATCCCTGATTTGCTGAGCTCTTATAAAACCATCGCGGCTAACTTGGCTTCAAAAAATATGATGAATCATTACGGAACCGGGCCCGCCGCGTGCCCGATAACGTATTGTTAACACTATATTTCCCTGCAGGGAAGCCGGAACGGGATGGAACCCGGCCCTAGCCGGTGCGCTTCACATGGCCGTCGCCGCGGCTCGGCGGTGGCTGGGTGACGTTGACGGGATCGGAGGCCGGAAAGGTCTCTTCCAGGCCTTCTTCCAGCGCTTCCTCGAGGTCGCGCTTCTCCTTGATCTCTTCCGGCGAAGGTGCGGCGTGCGGCCTCGTCATGGCGCCCTCCTCTCAAACGATTTGGCTGTGCATCTAACCATGCTAGATGACCCCGAAATCATCCGATGCAAGACGGGCCGGGGAAACGATCATGAAGCACATCACCTGTATCGACGATCTTCGCGCGCTGCATAAGCGCCGCGTGCCGAAGGCGTTCTTCGACTATTGCGACCGCGGCTCCTATGCCGAGGAGACGCTGCGCGCCAACCGCGAGGACATGCAGGCGATCAAGTTCCGCCAGCGCATCCTGGTCGACGTCTCCAAGCGCGACACCTCGACCACGATCCTCGGCGAGCCCTCGACCATGCCGCTGATCCTGGCGCCCGTCGGCTTGCTCGGCATGCAGCATGGCGACGGCGAGATCCATGCCTGCCGCGCCGCGCAGGCCGCCGGTATCCCGTTCACGCAATCGACCATGTCGATCTGCTCGATCGAGGACATCGCCGCCAATGTCGAGAAGCCGTTCTGGTTCCAGCTCTACGTCATGAAGGACCGCGGCTTCATCAAGGATCTGATCCAGCGCGCCATCGCGGCCAAGTGCAGCGCGCTGGTGCTCACCGTCGACCTGCAGGTGATCGGCCAGCGCCACGCCGACATCAAGAACGGCATGACGGTGCCGCCGGAATGGTCGCTATCGAAGCTGCTGGATTTCGCCAGCAAGCCGGCCTGGGTCTCCGGCGTGCTGCAAGGCAAGCGCCGCACCTTCGGCAACATCGCCGGCCACGTTAAGAACACCGAGGATCTCAACCGCCTCGCCGAATGGACCGCATCGCAGTTCGACACCTCCTTGAGCTGGAAGGACGTCGAGTGGGTCCGCAGCATCTGGCCGGGCAAGCTCATCATCAAGGGCATCCTCGACGTCGAGGACGCCGAGGAAGCCGCCAAGACCGGCGCGCAGGCCCTCGTCGTCTCCAACCATGGCGGCCGGCAGCTCGACGGCGCGCCGTCCTCGATCGAGGTGCTGCCCGAGATCGCGGACGCGGTCGGCGACAAGATGGAGATCATGTTCGACGGCGGCATCCGCTCCGGCCAGGACGTGATGCGCGCACTCGCGCTCGGCGCAAAATCCTGCATGATCGGCCGCGCCTACGCCTATGGCTTAGGGGCCGGCGGCCAGGCTGGCGTCGCCAAGGCGATCGACATCATCCAGAAAGAGTTGCTCACCACCATGGGCCTGTGCGGCGTCAACAGGATCGACGAGATCGACGATCACGTCATTGCGGTGTGAGGCGAAACCGTCGCGTCAAACACAGCCGTCGTCCCGGACAAGCGCGCCCTGAGCGCGCGCCGATCCGTGACCCATAGCCACAGGCGGACGTGGCTACGGGGACTCGGAGTTACCTCCTTCGCGCAACAACTTGACCCTGTGGTTATGGGTCCCGGATCTGCGCTGACGCTTGTCCGGGACGACAGCGGTGTCTGTCGCGATAGTTGCGCAATATATCCCGCGCCTCACATCGGCGGCGTGACCCCGTCGCGGCCGACGCCGACGCGGTTGGTCTCGAAAGAGCCGTCCGGCAATTGCTTCGTGAAGGCGATGATCTTGGCGCCGGCTTTGAGCTCGGACTTCTCGCCCGGCAGATAAGTGACCACCGGGGTGTTGTCGGCGACGAACACCTTCTTCTCGCCGTCCTTGTACTTGACCAGCAGCGTGTGGCCGTCATTGCCGACCACGCTCTCGGCGACCGTCGCATTGGTCATGCTGGAATTGGGCTTGAGATCCCAGGGCCGCGAGCCCTCGCCGGTGCCGCGCATGCTCTCCGGAAAGACGTGGACCTCGACCGCATTCTGGCCGCCGTCCGGCCCAGGCACGGTGGTCGCGCCAATGAACGAACCCGGCTTGATGTCGGCGAGTGAAATCTTGGTGATGCCTGCGACGTTCACGTCAGAGGCAATGTGAAGCTTGACGTCTTCGCCGCTGCGCGACTTGACCTGCATGGTGTCGCCATTGACGCTCTCGATCGTTCCGCGCACGCGCGTCGGCACCGGCGCTTTCTGGGCGAAGGCGCCGTAGGTCGAGAGGGCCACCATTGCGACGGCGAGAAGTGGACGTGTGAAAGTTGCACGTTGAACAGACATGACGGTCTCCGGTTATCCCCACCGAGGGAGAACTCCGGAACAGCCGCGCTATTCTCTCAAGTCTTTGTGAGATCGGCCTCGACCAGCGCGCGCAGCTCGGCGGTGACCTCAGGCCGCTGGCCGAACCACAGCTCGAAGCCGCGCACCGCCTGGTGCAGCAGCATGCCGAGCCCGTCGGCGGTCTTCAGGCCGCGCGCTTTTGCTGCCGCAAGCAGCGGCGTCACCAGCGGGACATAAACGAGATCGGCGACCACGGCCGCCTGCGGCAGGCGCGCAACATCGACATCGAGTGAAGGCTGGCCATGCATGCCGAGCGAGGTCGTGTTCACGAGAAGTTTTGCACGTGGCAGAACGTCGTTGATCGCATCCCATGCAACGGGGTGCACGTTCGGCCCGAACTGTTTCGCCAGCGTCTCCGCCCGCGCGATGGTGCGATTGGCGAGATGGATGTGCTTGATGCCCCGCTCGCGCAGCCCGAACACGACGGCGCGCGAAGAGCCGCCGGCCCCGAGCACAAGCGCCTCCTCAGCCGCATCCCAGCCGGGCGCGCTGGCGTCGAGATTGCCGATGAAGCCTTCGACGTCGGTGTTGGTGGCGTGCAGCTCGCCGTCTTCGAACCACAGCGTATTGGCCGCGCCGACGGCCGTTGCGTGCGCATCGGGTTTCGACAGCGCCAGCACGCCCTCCTTGTGCGGGATGGTGACGTTGGCACCGACGAAGCCGCGCAGCGACAGCCGCAGCACGAAGTCGCGCAGGTCCTCGGGCGGAACCGCCTCGATAACGTAGCCGCCCTCGATCCCGAGCGTGCGCAGCCAGTAATGATGAATCAGCGGCGAGCGCGAATGCGCCGCCGGCCATCCGATCAGACAAGCGGCGGGAGCCCTGGTCACGTCATCCTTCCCTCAAGCGATGTGGAAGGCGATCCATTTCGCGTCCCGAAGGCTCTGTCAAGCGCACGAGCGCCGCATCGCCACGGCGCTGTCAGCTCGCGGCAACCTCATCGGCCTCGGGCTGCGTTGCGCGGCCCTTGATATCGGCAATCGCGCGCTCGAGGCTCTGGCGATAGCGCGCGCGCGGCGGCGTCACGCCATGGGTGAGCAGCGCGCGGCGAACCGCCGGCGATGCCCCCGTGATGAACAGCCTGATGCCCTGGCGGTGGGCCTTGGCGGCGACGCGCCCGAGCACGTTCGCCGCGGTGGAGTCCAGGAACGGCACCGCGGCGAAATCGACCACGAAGGCCTTGCGCTGGTCGGCGACGCCGTCGAGCACGCCTCCAATCGCAGAGGCGGCGCCGAAGAAGAACGCACCGGTGATGCGATAGACCAGCACGTCGCGGTCGACCGCAAGCGCGGAATCGTAGGGAACGCGCGCACCGTTGCTGTCATCGGGGCGATCGGGGACCACCAGCGGCGTGCGCTCCTCGATGCCCGTCATCTCCGCCATGCGATGGATGAACAGCACCGCGCCGAGCGCGAAGCCGACCAGAATGCCTTCGGTCAGATCGCGGAAGATCGTGAGCAGGAAGGTTGCGAGCAGCACGACGGCATCGCCCCATGACGAGCGCAGGAGCGTCGCGAATTCCTGCTTCTCCGCCATGGTCCAAGCCACCACGACGAGCACGGAGGCGAGCGCTGCGAGCGGAATGTAGCTTGCGAGCGGCGCCGCGATCAGCATGAACAGCAGCAGGAAGATCGAATGCAGCATGCCCGCGAGCGGGCCGCGCGCGCCGGCGCGGATGTTGGTCGCGGTGCGCGCAATCAGGCCGGTGACGCAGATGCCGCCGAACAACGCCGAGCCGATATTGGCGACGCCTTGCGCCACCAGCTCGCAATTGGAGCGATGACGGCGTCCGGTCATGCCGTCGGCCACCACAGCCGACAACAGCGATTCGATGGCGGCCAGCAGCGCGAACGCGATCGCATCCGGCAGCACGGCCTTTGCCTTCTCCAGCGAGAACGCGGGCAGCGCCGGCGAGGGCAGCTCGCGCGGAATGCCGCCGAAGCGCGAACCGATGGTCTCGACCGGCAGCGACAGCACGGCGCTGGCGATCGCCGCGAGCGCAACCGCAATCAGGATGCCGGGCCAGGACGGCCGCCAGCGCCGCAAGGCGGCGATGATGACGATGCTGCCGATCGCGACCACGACGGCCGATGGATTGATGGTGTCGAGGCTGCCGGCGAGCGCAACGAGCTTGGGAACGAATTCGCTGGGCTCTTTCCCGGCCAGCGTGATCCCGCCGAGATCGCGGAGCTGGCTCGCAAAAATGATCACGGCGATGCCGGCGGTGAAGCCGACAGTCACGGGATAGGGAATGAACTTGATGTAGGTGCCGACCCGCAACAGGCCCGCGGCGACCAGGAACAGCCCCGCCATCATGGTGGCGAGGATCACGCCGTCGACGCCGTGCCGCTCGGCCGTCACCGCAACCAGGACGATGAAGGCGCCCGCGGGTCCGCCGATCTGGAAGCGGCTGCCGCCGAGCAGGGACACGATGAAGCCACCGACGACGGCGGTGTAGAGGCCGCGGTCCGGTGTCACGCCCGAGGCGATCGCGATCGCCATCGACAGCGGCAGTGCCACGATCGCGACGGTGAGGCCGGCGAAGACGTCGGCGCGAAAGTCCGCGACGCCGTACCCCTCACGCCAAATGGTGACGAGCTTTGGCAAATACAATTCGACAAAGGTCGGCCGGCGAAGCTGATGCAGTTGGCCCGCTTGATCGCTTGTGATGCTCATGCCCACGATGCTCCGAAGCATCGTGCGTCCCGTGTTGCCGAGGTGCGACGATGCGCTATCCCATTCCTGATCCCGAGCATGATCAACGCCCGATCATGCCCCCACCCGCCGCGGCGGCCCCGGCTCCTTGAGGCGAACGCCGCGCCCGCCAATGTCGCTGCGCGCCTGCTCGCCGATCAGCTCGACGCCGGCCCGATCGAACGCCTCGACCACCTTGATCAGGGTCTCGACCACGCCGCGAACATTGCCGGTGCTGGCTTCCATCCGCTGGATGGTCGGCAGCGAAACGCCGGCGAGCTCGGCCAGGGTTTTCTGGTCAATGCCGAGCAGCGCCCGCGCTGCCCGCATCTGGAACGACGTGATCACCGTGGCCTCACGTATCAGAGCCTATAAGTGATATCTGGGACATATACAATGATATAAAATACATCATATGAGGCCGGGCGCAAGGCCTGGATCGGCTGCCCATCTGCCTCCGTCGTCATTGCGAGGAGCCCGCGACAAAATTGCAAAGCAATTTTGCGCTGGTGCGACGAAGCAATCCAGACTGCCTCCGCAGAGACATTCTGGATTGCTTCCGCCTTCGCCAAAGGCTTCGGCGGACAAGTCGCTGCGCTCGCAATGACGGAGGTTGGGCGCGGGTTCGGCTCAATGAAATGCCGCATCCGCGGAGGCAGCCCCTCACCCCACCCTCTCCTCGTGAAGAACGGGGAGAGGGAGTGAGAAGCCATTACCTTCCTTAGGGATCACGCCGCGTGCTGGTGGGCGGCGATGATCTGGTCGGCGGCGCGGCCGGTCACTTCGGCCATGTGGTCGAACTGGCGGGTGAAGCTGCCGGCGCCGGCGGTGGCCGAGCGCAGCTCGACGATGAGTTCGCCGATCTCGGCTTCCGGCATCATGGCGCGGACGCAGTCCCAGCCGCTCCAGCCGTCGCGGGTGTCGAAGCCGAGGATCTGGCCACGCCGCGCCGACAGGATCGCATTGATCTTGGCGGTGGCGTCGGTCGGACAGACGATCTCGACCATGTGGATCGGCTCGAGCAACACCGGCTGGCATTGCGGCAGGCCCTCGTTGAGTCCGACCCGCGCCGCCGTGCGGAAGGCGAGGTCCGACGAGTCGACGCTGTGATAGGAGCCGTCGGTCAGCGTCACCTCCACGTCGGTGACGGGGAAACCGAGCGGGCCGCGCGCCAGCCCGTCGACGACGCCTTCCTCCACCGCCGGGATGTAGTTGCGCGGCACCGCGCCGCCGACCACCTTCTCGGCGAACTTGAAGCCGTCGCCGCGCGGCAGCGGCCTGATGTCGAGCACGACATCGCCGAACTGGCCGTGACCGCCGGACTGCTTCTTGTGACGCCCGCGCTGGGTGATCGGCTTGCGGATGGTCTCCTGATAGCCGATCGCGGGCGGATGCGAGGTGACCTTGACGCCGAAGCGGTCGCGCAGCCGCTCGCCGGCGACGCGCAGATGCATCTCGCCCTGGCCCCACAGCACGGTGTCATGGGTCTGGGCGTTCTGCACCACGACCAGCGAAGGATCCTCCTCGTGCAGCCGGGCCATCGCCTGGCCGAGCTTCACGTCGTCCTTGCGATCGGTGGCCGCGATCGAGATCGCGAGCACCGGCGGCGTCGGCTCCACGGCGACGAGCGCAGCCGGCGGGGTCTTGCCGCTCGAGACGGTGTCGCCGGTCTTTACGGGGTCGAGCTTGGCGAGCGCCACGGTGTCGCCGGCTTCGGCCGAGGCACGCTTGGTGTCGTAGGCGCCGTTGACGGCGAGGATGCCGGAGATGCGCCCCGTGCCACCGGCTGAGGATTGCAGCGTCGCACCGTCGTCGAGATGACCGGCGAGCAGCCGCGTCAGCGACAGCTTGCCGCCGTGCTGCGAATGCAGCGTCTTGAAGACGTAGCCGAGCGCATCCTTGGTGTCGGGAACGCCGAGACGTTTTGCGGTCTCCGCAACGCCGGGCGCCTCGTGGCGCAGCGCTTTCATCAGACGCAGCACGCCGTTTTCGCGCGCGGCGGCGCCCAGCAGCACCGGACAGATCAGTCCTTCGCGCAATTCGCGGGCAAGGTCGTCGAACACGGCATCGCGCGGCGGCTGTATGTCTTCGAGCAGCTGCTCCATCAGCGCATCGTCGTGGTCGGCGAGCTTCTCCAGCATCGAGAAGCGAGCCTCCTTCTCGCGGTCGAGATTGCCGCCTTCGAGCGCGATCACCTCGGAGGCCTTGTGCTCGCGATAGACGAAGGCGCGCTCCAGCGCGAGATCGACGAAGCCCTCGATCAGCTCGCCGTTCCAGATCGGAATCTGGCGCAGCACCAGCGGCACGCACGAGGCGGGCTGGAGCATTGCGAGCGTCTCGCGGATGCGCTCGCTGGCGCGGTCGATCTTGTTGAGGAACAGGAAACGCGGGATCTTCAGCTCCTCCAGCTCGCGCAGGATGATCTGAAGCTGCGGCAGCTTCTTCTCGTCGGCCTCGCAGACCACGACCGCGGCATCGACCGCGGGCAACACGGCGCGCATGTCGTGGGCGAATTCGACGGAACCGGGACAGTCGAGGAAGGTGTAGCTATCACCCATGAAACTCGTGGTGGCGGCAGTCAGCCCGACGGTCATCTTGTGATCACGGGCCTCTGGCGTGGCGTCGCCGACGGAAGTTCCGGCATCGACGCTGCCGGCGCGCGGGATCGCACCCGTTCGCGCCAGGATTGCTTCGAGAAGTGTGGTTTTACCGCTTTGGAATGGGCCCACCAGCGCGATGCACCGTGGACCTCGGGGACTTCTGACGTCTTGTCCCATTCGCCGCCTCCTTCTTGTGGAGCTCGGCCCATGATTGGGTCGGCAAACGCAGATGCTCTGCCCGTCCCCAAGATTTGGCAAGCATCAAACGTCGCTGCGGTGCGTCGTCGGTATTCACCTCTCCCGGAGGGAGAGGTGAGTCTCGTAGCTGGCTCAGTCAATTAGAATTGACGACGGCTCAACGCCCCGGACGAAGTTCCAGGCTCTCCAGACCCGCGGCGACGTTGAGGCCGACCTGGCCCTGCACGCTGAGCGGCTGGAGCGCGATCGAATTGTTGGAGCCGCCGACCAGCACGTTGCCACCAAGCCCGACGCCGACCGAGGCGCTGCCCTGCGCGCCCGCGTAATTGCCGGAGAGATCACCGGGGCCGAGCCGGTCGACCGGCGCGAACACGCCCCAGGCGAGCGCCGTCTCCTGGGTGATGCCGATGTCGAGGCCGACTTTGCGGATGGTCGCGACGTAGCGGTCGTCGGGCAAGCCGTCGGCGCGCAGCACGCAGCCGAGATGGGTCACCGATCCCACGATGAAGCCGACGCTGGCGCCGCCGCGACATTCGAGCACGCCGATCCGCGTCATCCGTTGCTGCGAGCTGGCAGCAACGACGGAGACAACGAGGCTTGCGGCGGCGAGCCCGGCGAGGAGGAACGAACGGCGCATGAAACGTCTCCGGCGATGAAGGTGATTGCGTGCAGAGGCACGATCTACTCGTGGCGCACGATGGTCTATGCCACAACAGCCGTGGCGGTGCCAGATCGCGCACGGCGATAAGCGTGCAAACAATAAAAAGGCCCGCCGGAGGCGGGCCTTTCGCAGTTCGTTGCGACGCGCTCAGCGCAGATTGCCGCAGAAGCGCTGGATGCGCTTGCAGGCGTCTTCAAGGTCGGAGGTCTTGGTCGCATAGGAGATGCGGAACGCAGGTCCAAGGCCGAAGGCCGAGCCCTGCACCACGGCGACGCCTTCGGTCTCCAGGAGCTCGGTGACGAACGTCTCGTCATTGTCGATCACCTTGCCCGACGGCGCGGTCTTGCCGATCGTGCCGGCGCACGACGGATAGACGTAGAACGCGCCTTCGGGCCGCGGGCACTCGATGCCCTTGGCCTGGTTGAGCATGGAGACGACGAGGTCGCGGCGCTCCTTGAACACCTTGTTGTTGGCGGGGATGAAGTCCTGCGGACCGTTCAGCGCTTCGACCGCCGCCCATTGTGCAATCGACGACGGGTTCGAAGTCGATTGCGACTGGATGGTCGACATCGCCTTGATCAGCTGCGCCGGGCCGCCGGCATAGCCGATGCGCCAGCCGGTCATGCAATAGGCCTTCGACACGCCGTTCACGGTGAGCGTGCGGTCGTAGAGTTTCGGCTCGACCTGCGCGACCGTGGTGAACTGGAAGTCGTCATAGACGAGATGCTCATACATGTCGTCGGTCATCACCCAGACATGGGGATGCCTGAGCAGCACGTCGGTGAGCGCCTTCAGTTCGGACTTGGTGTAGGCAGCTCCCGTCGGATTCGACGGCGAGCACAGGATCACCCATTTGGTCTTCGGCGTGATCGCGCGCTCCAGCGCCTCGGCCTGGAGCTTGAAGCCGGTCGCGGCGGTGCAGACCACCGGCACCGGCTCGCCGCCGGCAAGCGCCACCATTTCAGGGTAGCTGACCCAATAGGGCGCGGGAATGATCACCTCGTCGCCCGGATTGATGGTCGCCATCAGCGCGTTGTAGAGCACCTGCTTGCCGCCGGTGCCGACGATGATCTGGTTCGGCTTGTAGGCGACGCCGTTCTCGCGCTGAAACTTGCCGATGATGGCTTCCTTCAGCTCGGGGATGCCGTCGACCGCGGTGTACTTGGTCTTGCCGGCCTCGATGGCGCGGATCGCCGCCAGCTTGATGTTGGCAGGCGTGTCGAAGTCGGGCTCGCCGGCACCTAGGCCGATGACGTTGCGGCCCGCCGCTTTCAGCGCGCGTGCTTTATCCGTGACCGCGATGGTCGCGGACGGCTTCACACGGTCGAGCGCAGCGGCAAGGAAGGACATCGTCATCTCCTGACAAGCGTCGTGAAGCCCTCGGCCTCACGACTCTGATTGTGGGAATGAGCCACCCTAAAACGTGAGCCGCTGCACCGCAAGAAACTTCGGTCCGATCCGGCAAAAGTTTGCGGATTTCCCGCGTTTCGAGGCGCGATTGACCGCAATGTTCCGCAACTTTGCCGGCCAAATTCCTCATATCCGGCAAGGCTTGTCCTCGGAGCAATTGATAGTCGGGTCCCGGGCATCCACGTTCCTCGAACCGCTTGACGCGGCGTGGATGGCCGGGACCTGGCCGAGCGGAAGCGATGGCGTCCTTCGGTCGGCTATGCCCGGCCATGACAACGCGGAAGCACTGGCGCCCTAAACCCGATCCATACGGTCGTCCGCGGACTTCACGATTGCGCGGAGCAACGCATTGGTGTGCTGACGCAAGCGTGATCTCGGTTGCATGGTCGCGCGGAAATGATCTTCCGTGGCGTTGCAGTGCGGTAGGGTTTTCGAGTTTTTCTATGGGCCGGCTCTTGCGGCGGATTCGCATCGGCATCATTGTTTAGCCGCGCTGCAGGGCAGCCAGCGCCGCGCCTTCCCATCCTCGGAAACGAACTCCCAGAATGTACAAGCTCTATTCGATGCAGCGCTCCGGCAACAGCTACAAGGTCCGCCTTGCGCTGGCGCTGCTCAACGTGCCCTATGAGGCCATCGAGATCGACATTCTGCGCGGCGAGAGCCGCACGCCGGACTTTCTGTCGAAGAACCCGTCCGGCCAGGTGCCGCTGCTCGAGGTCGGGAACGACCGCTATCTCGCCGAGTCCAACGCCATCCTCTGGTACGTTGCCGTCGGCACGCCGCTCGCGCCGGAGAACCGCATCGACCGCGCCGAGGCGCTGCAATGGATGTTCTTCGAGCAGCATGCGCTCGAACCCAACATCGGCGCGGCCTATTTCTGGCTATCGCTGGTCAAGGGCGGCCGCGATCTGCAGACCCATTCGCTGGAGGATTGGATGGAGCGCGGCTATGGCGCGCTCCAGGTGATGGAGAACCATCTCAAGTGCAACGCCTATTTCGCCGCCCGCCAGCTCACGGTCGCCGACATCGCGCTCTACGGCTACACGCACCTCGCCGACCGCTGCGACTTCGATCTTTCGACCTTCCCGGCGGTCCGAGACTGGCTGAAGCGCGTGGAAGCTGCGCCCGGCTTCGTGACGATGGACTGGCGCCCAGCCGACATCGACGACCCCGCCAGCATTGCCGCGGGCGCCTGACAGGCCTGCCCGCCGCTCCGGCAAATAGCGGGCATAAGGGTCGCCTTTGCCGCAATGTCGCCGCTTTCGGCGCGACAGCCGCCGCAATATTGCCGGTTGAAACTGGGAAATTGTGGAAAGTCGCGGGTGATTCGCTCGCGTATTGAGGGATTTAGACCCATGATTCGGGCGTCCGGCACGGCAGGCTTTCAGGGCCAATCCGCCACCGTCGCGTCTTCCCGGCTGACCAACGCGGTCGCGGCCTCGCTCGCCGTCGCCGCACTCTCGCTGTGCCTGATCGTCACTCTGACGGTGATGTCGACCAAGGCGACCATGGCGATGGGCCTGCCGATCTGATTCCCGTTTCATCCTGGACCAGCCTTCAAGGCGCCGTGCGGCCCGCGCCGACCGGCATTGCGACAGGACGTCGATGAAGTCACCTGTGGTAGTCGTTGCGATCACTCTGACTGCGGCCATCCTGGTCGCGGCATCGCTGTTGATTTTCACCGGCATGCGCAAGAGCTCGGGCAGCTCGACGCTGAATGCGCCTGCGCTGCAACAGCGTCTGAGGCACGCGCATTTGGTCTAAAATCATCCGAAAGATTTGCGCTCCGCCGCAAGCGCCCATTAAGCGCATCGCGCGAAATCGCATCGCATCGGCGCAACGATCCGCCAGTGTTGCGGTCTTACCTCGTGGGGAGGAGCGAGACTGGCCCATGCGGTTCGGATGGCGCACGATCTCCGGTCCGGTGCTGACGGCAGCGACCGTGCTGCTGGCGATGCTCTTCGATCGCGTCGTCCCCACTCCCTCGCCTGCGCCGCTGCTGGTCTGCCTCGTGGCGCTTGCCGGCGCGCTGTCGGGCCTCGCCTCGGCCATGACCAGTGCAGCGGTCGCGGTGATCGGCGCGGCACTGCTCTTCCTCAACCATCACGGCGTCTCCGGCTATGGCAACGCGGATCTGGTCCGGCTCGGCCTCCTGGCAATCACGGTCGCCGGCACCGCTGGCATCACCGGCCTGATGCGCGCGCGGATGCTCGGCACGTTCGCGGCCGAGCGCCAGAGCCACGCCACCGCCGCACGCCTGTCGGCCGCGCTCGACCAGATCGATATCGGCGTCGTGCTGCTCGATGCCGAGACGCGGGCCGAATTCATCAACCGCGCGTTCCGCGAATATTTTGCGGTGCCGGACCAGATCGCCGACGGCAAGCCGCCCTTCATCGCGCTGATGTATCACGGCCGCGACACCGGCGCGTTCGAGCTGCCCGAGGACGAGCTCGGCACCTTCATCGCCCAGCGCATGGAGATGGTGCGGATCGGCGATGCCACGCCGATCAACATCGCCTTGCGCAACGGCGAGGTGCTGCGTTTCGTCTGCACCGCGCTGCCCGACGGCGGCCGCATGCTGAGCTACACGCCGGTGACCGACCTCGTGCGTCACACCGATGCGCCGGCGAGCGCAGATTACTACCGCTCGCTGCGCGATCCCGCGAACCGAAGGCTGATGAGCTATCTGCGCGTTGCGGAGTAGGCGCGGCAACGTGCGCGCATCGTACGCCGGCGCTCGCGGATACAGCCCCTCACCCCGCCCTCTCCCCGTAAGAACGGGGCGAGGGAGCGAGAAGCCGGTGCGCACCTTGCTTTCGACTGTGCCGATATCTCAACCTCTCCCCGCCCTTCTGCGGGGAGAGGTCGGATCGTGCAAGCGATCCGGGTGAGGGGCAAGGCAAGCTGTCGCCACGACTGAATGTCCATCCGACTCGCGAGACAAATTGATCAGCACGCCCGTCATCGCGTATGAAGTATCCTTCATCGATCGCGGAAATTCACATGTCCCTCACCATTCGAGCCGTCACGAAGCAGGACTACGAACAATGGCTGCCGCTGTGGGACGGCTACAATGCCTTCTACGGCCGTTCGGGCCCAACCGCGCTCGCGCCCGAGATCACGCGCATGACGTGGCAGCGCTTCTTCGACGCCTATGAGCCGGTGCATGCGCTGGTCGCCGAGAGCGATGGCCAATTGCTTGGACTGACGCACTATCTTTTCCATCGCAGCACCACCGCAATCGAGCCGTCCTGCTATTTGCAGGATCTGTTCACGCGCGAGGTCGTGCGCGGCAAGGGCGTCGGCTCCGCGCTGATCCATGGTGTGTATGAACGGGCGAAACTGGCGGGATCGCCGCGCGTCTACTGGCAGACGCACGAGACCAACGTCACGGCGCAGCGCCTGTACGACAAGGTCGCCGAGCGGTCCGGCTTCATCGTCTATCGCAAGATCTTCTGATGTTCGCAGGCAGAGCCTGTGGATAACCCTGCCTGTCACCCTCGCGTAACATAGCGGGATTACGCTCACGCCTGCGTCTGATCAGGCCCCCCGTCACCGATCAAGCGCCCCAAGCGGTCCCCGTCAGTCGCCGCGTCTGACAGGGGCCGCATTTTTTTGTCCGCCTCATGGGCATGGCAGCAGCGCGGCGAGCGGCTTGCTGATGGGGGGCGCCGTGATCAGAATGCGCCGCGGCTCATCTGACAGGATCTCCCATGGACATTCGCAATCTCGGCGCCTCCGGCCTGCGCGTCTCTGCGGTCGGGCTCGGCTGCAACAATTTCGGCCAGCGCACAGATCTGGAGACCTCGCGCAAGGTGATCCATCGCGCGCTCGATCTCGGCATCACGCTGTTCGACACTGCCGACATCTATTCGAACATGGGCGGCTCGGAGACGGTGCTCGGCACCGTGCTGGGCGACCGCCGCAAGGATATCGTGCTGGCGACGAAATATTCGAAGCCGATGGCGGAGGACGGAACCAAGCAGGGCGCCTCGCGCCGCTACATCATGAACGCGGTCGAGGCGAGTCTGAAGCGGCTCAAGACCGACTACATCGACCTCTACCAGCAGCACGATTATGATCCGCTGACGCCGATCGAGGAGAGCCTGCGCGCCCTCGACGATCTCGTCCGGCAGGGTAAGGTCCGCTACATCGGCAATTCGAACTTTCCGTCCTGGCGCATCGCAGAGGCGGAGTACGTCGCACGCGCGATGAATCTCAGCCGCTTCGTCTCCTGCCAGGACGAATATTCCCTCCTCGTGCGCGACATCGAGAAAGATCTGTTGCCGGCAGCAACGGAATACAAGCTCGGATTATTGCCGTTCTTCCCGCTCGCAAGCGGACTTCTGACCGGCAAATACCGAAGGGGCGAGGCCGCGCCTGACGATACCCGCTTCGGCAAGGTGCCGCGGCTGCGCGACCGCTACGTCACGCCGCGCAACGAGGACATCGTCGAGAAGCTCGCGGCCTTTGCCAAAGCACGCGGGCACAGCCTGCTCGAGCTCGCCTTCTCCTGGCTCGCCGCGCGCCCGCAAGTGTCGAGCGTGATCGCCGGCGCCACCCGCGTCGAGCAGGTCGAGGAGAACGTCAAGGCGATCGCCTGGCAACTCAGCGCGGAGGAGATGATGGAGATCGACAAGATCACGCAGGGCTGATCTTTGCGGCGCGGCGCTACTTCGCGCCGCGTCCCACAGTCTGCATCACCTCAAAGCCTTCGAACTGGGGATGGCCGAGATAGAGCGGCTTGTTGTCGCCTGCCTTGTGGTGCGCCGCGCGAAACGCCTCTGACTTGGTCCAGGCCTCGAACGCCGCATAATTCGCCCAGACCGTGTGCGAAGCGTACAGCGTGTGGTCCTCGAGCTCGGGGCCCCGCAGCAGATGGAATTCGACGAAGCCCGGCACTTTGTCCAGATGCGTGTCGCGCGTGAGCCAAACCTGCTCGAAAGCGGCCTCGGAGCCCTTGGCGACGCGGAAGCGGTTCATGGCGATGTACATGGGTGATTTCTCCTGAAGACCAGAGTGAGGGACGCACCGCCCTTTCGCTCCCTCGCCCCGCTCTTGTGGGGAGAGGGTGGGGTGAGGGGCGCTTCCGCGAGTTCGGTCTGAATTGTAGTCGAAGCGCATGAGGCACGCACCTTCATCGTACGAGTCGGATGGATTTTTGATGACGGCTACACCGTGCCCTGCCCCTCACCCGGATCGCTTTGGACGATGCTTCGCATCGCCAAGCGCAATCCGACCTCTCCCCGCAAAGAGCGGGGAGAGGTTAAGCCACCAATCCCTTCATCGGCCGTGCTCCCGCGCTATTCGGAAATACCGTTTCCGCGAGCACGCGATCCGAGAGCCCAAATTGCCCCTGCAGCACGCCCTTGATCACGGAGCGCAGATCCGTGGTGGGCTTGAGGTCGCGCCCTTCATGGAGTTTGGCGAGTTTGAGGCCCGGCCAGTCGGAGATTACGCGGCCGCCCTTCACGGCGCCGCCGGCGAGCAGCGCGATCGTTCCCGTGCCGTGATCGGTGCCGTCGGTGCCGTTGATGCGCGCGGTGCGGCCGAACTCGGTGGCGACCACAACCACAGTGTCGCGCCAGCGGGCGCCGAGCCCGCTTTCGAATTCGGCGAGCGCGCCGTCGAGCCCGCCGAGCAGGAAGGCGAGACGCCCGACCGGGCCGCCTTCGTTGGCGTGTGTGTCCCAGCCGTCGAAGGCGAGCGCCGCGATGCGCGGACCGTCGTCGGCCGCCATCAGCTTTGCCGCGCCGCGCGCCACCTGCCGCATCTGCGCGGCTGCGTTGCCGCGTTTCGGCTTCATGTCGTCGCCGCTTGCGGCCTTGTCGAGCTGGAGGCCTTGCGACAAGGCCGCCGCCAGCACCGGATCGCGATGGCGGTAGAGCTCGACGAGGCGCATCGCGGTGTCGTCGTCGGCCTGCGGCAGCGCGACCGGCGCCCAGCCGACGGTCGGTGCATTGCCGCGCAGCACTAGCGGCGTGGTCGGGCCGACGGCAAGCCCGCTCGACACGCGCTCGCCGCGCGGCAGCGCTTCCAGCGCGCGATTGAGCCAGCCGGACTGCACCCGGCCCGGGCCGGCATAGCCGCTTTCGAGCACGTCCTGGCCGTCGAAATGCGAACGATCGCGATACGGTGTTGCGACCGCGTGGATCACCGCGGCATGCATCTCGCGATACATGCGGGAAAATTCCGGCATCGCCGGATGCAGCGCGAAGAACGAGTCAAGCATGATCGCGGGATGCGCGCCATCCGCGGTCAGCGCGATCGAGCCGTGCAGGCCGGCGTAATCGGGGTCGCCGATCGGGGCGACGGTCGAAAGCCCGTCGAGTGCGCCGCGCAGGATCACCACGACCAGGCGCGGATCGCGCCCGTCGGCGGCGCGGGCGAATTTGGGCAGATAAGCCCAGGCGGCGAAGGAGGCGCCGCCGAGCAAGAGTCCGCGGCGCGAGGTGAGGACCCGGTTCTCGACGCAGTCGATCATCATCATCTCCGCTGCATTTCCGGCGACATCAACAGCAGCGCCAGCGCCTGCTGCCGCGACTCCGCGCGCTCGATGGTTCGCCGTGTCTCGATGGAGGCCGCGTCCGCAGCCGCGAATTCCAGCAGGTCCAGCGGATCGATGTTGTTGCCGAGCCGCGCCCCCATCTGCGCCGCGATGTCGAGCCGCAGCTTCATGCCTTCGGGCGCGGCCCAGGCGGCGCTGGTGTCGGGGAAACCATTCGGTCCCGCCGGCGACCACAGAGGTTGGCCGAGCAAGTTCAGATTGTTCAGATAGGTGCCGGGATCCTCCGGCACGCGCGCGAGCAGCCGGCCGCTGGCGACCAGGAAATCGTACGGCGAGCGCATCTTGGTCAGCGGCGCTTTCCACGCTTCATCGGAATCGACCAGCGCCATGGCAAGCGCCTTGAGGTCGCCGTCGGTCTTGACGAAGATGTCGCGCAACCGCGCAACGAGAGCAGGCGGCGGATCATCGGCGACGAAGTGACGGACCAATTTGGTGGCGATGAAATTCGCGGTCGAGGCATGGCGCGCGATGTCGGCGAGCGCGGCCTCCCCCTGCGCGAGGCCCGCCTGAGCGTAGGTCTTGCCAAGCAGGATCTGCGACCCGGGCTGATGCGCATTGACGTTGAACACGAAGGAGCCAGGCACTCCTAATTGCCCCTGCCGTCCGGCAAAGGTCCAGCCGGTGATGATGCGCGCGAGCGAGGTGACGTCGTCCTGCGTGTAGCCGCCGCCGACGCCGAGCGTATGCAGCTCCATGATCTCGCGCGCCAGATTTTCGTTCAGCCCGCGCTTGCGGTTTTGCCCTGCGCGCGAATCCGGTCCGAGCGATTGCTGGTTGTCGAGGAAGAACAGCATCGCCGGATGCTGCTCGGCCGCCCTCAGCATATCGGCGAAGCGCCCGAGCACATGCGGCCTGATCGCCTCGCGCTCGAACGCGCCGGCCCAGATCCGCGCCAGCTCGCCCTTGCCGGCGGAGATGCAGAAATGGTTAGACCAGAACACGACGAGACGCTCGGTGAAGCCGCACTCGGCGAGGGTGGCGCGCTGCAATCGGGCCAGCGCCTCGGCGCGAAACGTCTTCTGGATAACGTTGAGCGGTTGCGGCGCGGGCTTTGCGGCGGGCGGCGCGGCGGCGTTGGGCTGCATGGCCTCCGGCTTCGCCGCATGATCGGCCGGTCTTGCATCCGCCATCTGGCCGGCGACCTCCGCCGCCGCTGCGTTCAGCGAGAGATTGCGGCGCAGGGCGGGCTTCTGATCGGCAGGCGCTTGTGTCGGCGGTGCTTCAGCGGCCGCCTTCGCGGCCTCGCGCGCCTGCTTGACCTGATCCTGATAGGCGAACACCGCCTGCCCAAGCTGCGGCGTCGATTGCAAGCCCGGCGCTTCCAGCAGCACGCCATGGGGGCGCGCGAGCTCTGCCTTCACGAAACTGCGCGGATCGGAGGCGGCGTTGATGAGATCGCCGGACGCGCCGCCGCGGGCGCCGAAGCCGAAGCGGTTGAGCGCAACGAGCGCGGCTTGCGAATCGCGGGCCATCGATCTGTCCTTCGCGCGTTGGGAGCCGCTTTCGGAGTCCGTGCGCAACGCGTAATATACCGCAGCGACAGATGAACCCGACATGAAAATGACGGCGAAGCTTCGACGTAGATCATGACAAATCCGCAAGAATCCTCATCGCAGGAACCGCGCCGCCTCACCTGCTCCCGCTGCGGCACCGAGTTCGGCTGCGACCTCTCAGGCAATTGCTGGTGCGCGGAGGAGACGGCAAAACTGCCGATGCCAATCGAGGGCGAGGATTGCCTGTGCCGGGCGTGTTTGCGGAAGGCGGCGGCAGAGGCGCGTAGCCCGGATGGAGCGCAAGCGTAATCCGGGAATCATTCCGCGAACGCAAATCCCGGATTGCGCTTCGCTCCATCCGGGCTACGGCAGTATCGTAGGGTGGGCAAAGCGACTTGTCCGCCGTAGCTCGAAGAGCGAAGGCGGAAGCGTGCCCACCACCTTTGGAGCGATTGGAAACATGGTGGGCACGGCGCTTTGCGCCTTTGCCCACCCTACGAAGCTTATACCTCATGCCCCGGCGACTTCCGCGCCATGCCGTCGAACGCGTCGAGCAATTTCTCGCGCCAGACGTAGACCGGGTCGTCCGCCTCGAGCAGCTTGAACGGGCTCACCACCCGCGCCCATTGAAAACCGCCGAACACAATGTAGTCGGCATAGTTCGGCGCGGCGCCGCCGATGAAGGGTTGCTTCTTCAACGTCTGCCGCATCACCTCCAGCGACTTGCGGAACGCGACCACGCCGGTGTCGCGGTGGGCCATAACCTCCTCCAGCGACTTGCCGCCGAAGCGCGCCTCGCGCGACTGGCGGAAATAGGCGGCATCGACCTCGGCGAGGTTGTTCGGAATGTCGGCGACGATCAGCGGAAAGATGCCGCCGACGATGGCGATATCGCCGAAGGCATTGATCATGCGCGCCATGGCGCGACCGCCCTCGCCGCCAAACAACGACGGACGATCCGCAAAATTGTCTTCGAGATAGTTCGCGATGATCCAGGAATCGACCACGGGCTTGTCGTGATGCAGCAGTACCGGGACTTTCTCAGAGCCGTGCGGCGCGATCGCGCTCTTCTCGGTGAAGCGCCAGGGCAGCGATTGCGCCGTCAGCCCCTTATGCGCAAGCGCCATCCGCGTACGCCAGCAATACGGGCTGAACGGGCGCGAAGCGTCGGTGCCGACGAGTTCGAAGAGTTTGAGTGACATGAAAGGCAACTCCATCCGCTCCGTCATTGCGAGGAGCTCTTGCGACGAAGCAATCCAGACCGCCGCCGCAGGGACATTCTGGATTGCTTCGCTTACGCTCGCAATGACGATGTGGAGAGCGGGGCGCGCCGACGACGACTGTCATGCCCCGGCTTGACCGGGGCATCCAGTACGCCGCGGCGGTCGTGAGACACACTGCTGCTGGTGTTTACTGGATCATCCGCCTTCGCGGATGATGACAGCGAGGGCGTGGGGAAAGTGAAGGCATCACCGCCCGTTCGCGCGCAACAGCCGCTCGCCACCTTCCGTCACCGCGATGATCAGCCCGATTCCGGGCACCGTCTCGCGCGCGACGTAGCCGCGCTCAGTGGCGTCTTCCCAGATGGTGAGGCGCGGGCACGAGGTCTTCCAGGTCGCGATCACCTCGGCATAGGCGCGCGGTTCGCGTGCGACCCATTCGACGAAATCCAGCACCAGCGGATCGGTGGCCTCGCTCATTGCAAACCTCCCTTGTCGAAGGCCGCCAGCACCGGTGTGCGAACCAGGAGCCAGCCGCCATAGGCCATGTAGTAGCAGGCGATGGTGGTGATCAGCTTGTTCGACCAGGCCACGAATTGCTGGTCGGTCATCGCTTCGAGGATGCGCCGCGCCAGCGTGGTGCCGAGCATGGAGGCCGCAATCGCGACGCCGGCGAGCACGGGATCGAGGCTCGCGGCCTGGTCGATGATGCCGCCGAAATAGACCAGCTTGGTGAAATGGCTGACGAGCTGACACATTGCCTTGGTCGCCACCTTCTCGCGCCGGCCGAAATCGCCGCCGAGGAAGAAGGTATCGAGCAGCGGGCCGGAGACGCCGGTCATCAGCATCAAACCCATGCAGATCGTGCCGTAGACCGTGCCCTGCCAGAGACGGTCGGGGTTGGGCTTGATGTTTGACGGCAGCAGCCGCGCCATGAACGGCGTCACACCGAGCAGCAGCAGCGCCATCGGCTTGTCCGGCACATAGCGGGTGAGCGACCAGACTGTCAGAGCGACGGCAGCGCCGACCATGTAGTTCGCGACCGGCCGCCAGCGGATATGCGCCCGCCACAGCAAGGCGCGCCAGCCGTTCGAGGCCATCTGCGTGATCGCATGCAACACCATCGCGGTCGGCAGCGGCATCAAGGCCAAGAGCACACCGATCAGGATCAGCCCGCCCGCCATGCCGAACAGCCCGGACAGGAACGCGGTGGCGACCATCAGCAATCCGAGGGCAGCGATCATGATGGACGTCACGAAGGGAGTCTCCTGTCGGCTGGTAAGGGACGCAGGCTGCTTGCGCCGCGCTTCGGACGATGCTTCGCATCGCTCGGCGCGCGTCGGCCTCTCCCCGCACGCGGGGAGAGGCTAAGAGAACGTGCCTCGCTTGCCCTTCCTTCGCAAACTGAGTTATCTTGGCCTGGCATCAGCTTTCCTGAGGGTCGGGCATTTGCGGCGGCTGCTGTTTCTCAACGGCATCAAGGCATTCGAGGCGGCGGCGCGGACCGGCAGCTTTGCCGCGGCCGGCGTCGAGCTCAACGTCTCGGCGGCCGCCGTCAGCCGCATGGTGCATCTGCTGGAACAGCGGCTCGGCCTCGCGCTGTTCGAGCGCAAGGCCAACAAGCTCGTGCTGACGCAGGCCGGCCGTGCCTATCAGAGCGGTCTGACGCCGATCTTCGATGCGCTGGCGAGCCTCACCGCGCAGGTGACCGCGCCCTCCAGCATGCGCGTGCTCACCATCGGCGTCGGCCACACCTTTGCGATGCGCTGGCTGATCCCACGCCTGTCGGAATTTCGCAGCGAGGAGCCGGACATCGAGGTGCGCTTCACCACCGGCGGCGCCTCGGTGCCATTTGGCGAGGACTGGAGCTGCGGCATCAAGCTCGGCACCGGCGACTGGCCCGGCCTCGTCGCCGAGCCGCTGTTCGCCGGCGACCTCACGCCGGTCTGCGTGCCGCGCCTTGCGAGCGGCCTGAAGCGGCCGGCCGATCTGAGGGGACCGAGCCTGATTCGCGTCGCACATTCGCCGGAGGACTGGCCGCTCTGGCTCAAGGCCGCGAACCTGGCGCGCATCAGCGCGCGCGGGCCTGAGTTCCAGTTCTACGGCCAGGCGCTCCAGGCCGCCGCCGACGGGCTCGGCATCGCCATGGGCATCCGACCCTACATCGACGACGATCTCGCCGCCGGACGGCTGGTGGCGCCATTCGATCTCTCGGTGCCCAAGGGCATGCGCTGGTACCTGCTCTATCGCAGTTTCCAGACCGAGCAACGCGACTTCGCCGCGTTCCGCCGCTGGATCATGCGGACGGCGTCGGAACCGGCGGCGCGTCCGGTGCGGCGGATCGGCCGTGCTGCAGCGCGGAACTGACGCGCTCGGCAAAAAAGCGCCGCGGCTTGTGAACGGCTTCACATCCTGAAATTCGCAAATGTGGTCCCCTGACCCTCCGAAAAGAAAAGTGGGACCTACAAGAATGACGACCCTTTACGACGGCTTTGACATCGAATCCTTCGAAGCTGGCAAGGGACTGTGGCACGCCCGCATCCGGCGCGCCGATTTCAGCCCGGTTGCCATCGACGGCGTGCTGTTTCCGGCCATGGAAGTCGGCTTCGCCTGGCCTGATCGCGACGCTGCGATTGCCGATGCAAAGCACCACATCGATCGCTTCCGCCGGCGGGCCGATAGCGACGACGAATAGACGAGCGGGTCTGCAACGGATCAGCGACAGGGCGGCGGGGAACCGGTCATGTCAATCATCGAAGCCGACGGACTACGGCCGCGGATCTATGCCCGCGCCGTGCTGTCCAACTGCCCGGAATGCGACGGCGATCTTATGGTGCTCCGTGTGATCGGCGGTCGCGCCGGATGCGAGTACTGGACCATGCGCTGCAGCGATTGCGGCGGCATCCATCTCGACATCCTGAGGCCGCATCAGGCGGGTGAGGACGACGAGGGGCCGCGGCCGGCGGCGTGAGCCTCGAGGCTGCTGCCAACCTGCTGTCAGCAGGCTGCATGACGACGGGCATTCGCCCTTTATCGCGGGGCGGACTCGTCCCATATTCGCCCCATGGCGAAGAAACCTGCATCCTCCGAAAAATCCGGCAAATCCCCGAAGACCAAGGCCCCGAACTCGAAGGCGCATCGCCCCGATGTGCAGCCGATCGGGCCGGCGCTGGCCGAGCTGCTCAATCCCGCGATCAATCGCGGCGATGCGGGCCTGGGATCGGGCACCGGCCTTCAGCCGCCGCCGGACAATTCGCGCGATCGCCGGTCCGGGGGCGAGGCCGCCGCGCATCGCGCGCGCGCATCGACGCCGAAGGAGTTTCCGCAGGATACGGCCAAGAACATTGCAAAGACTATTGCAAAGCCGATGCCGCCGCGGGCCTCGACCGAAGGCTTCGACGAAGCACCGCAGGCCAATTACGGAACCTCGGCCACGATCCCGAAACTCGATCCGGAACTGGCCCGTCAGCTCGGTCTTCCCACTGAAGAGGACGACGCCGAGGCGCTGGCGCGGCCGCCGCGCTCCAAGATGGAGGCGCTGGGCGTCAAGGCCACCGCGGATGCGCTGGAGGCGCTGATCCGCGAGGGCCGCCCGGAATTCCGCAAGGACGATGGCTCGATGCGGGTCTGGACGCCGCACCGGCCGCCGCGCCCGGAAAAATCCGAAGGCGGCGTGCGCTTCGAGATCAAGTCTGAATATGAGCCCAAGGGCGACCAGCCGACCGCGATCGCCGAGCTGGTCGAGGGCGTCGATCGCAACGACCGTTCGCAGGTGCTGCTCGGCGTCACCGGCTCGGGCAAGACCTACACCATGGCCAAGGTGATCGAGGCGACGCAGCGCCCCGCCCTGATCCTCGCGCCGAACAAGACGCTCGCGGCCCAGCTCTATGGCGAGTTCAAGAATTTCTTCCCGGACAACGCGGTCGAGTATTTCGTCTCCTATTACGACTACTACCAGCCGGAAGCCTACGTCCCGCGCACCGACACCTATATCGAGAAGGATTCCTCGATCAACGAGCAGATCGACCGCATGCGCCACTCGGCGACGCGCGCGCTGCTCGAACGCGACGACGTCATCATCGTCGCCTCGGTGTCCTGCATCTACGGTATCGGCTCGGTCGAGACCTACACCGCGATGACGTTCGCGCTGAAGAAGGGCGAGCGCATCGACCAGCGCCAGCTCATCGCCGACCTCGTCGCGCTCCAGTACAAGCGCACTCAGGCGGATTTCACCCGCGGCACGTTCCGCGTCCGCGGCGACGTCATCGACATCTTCCCCGCGCACTATGAGGACCGCGCCTGGCGCGTGAACCTGTTCGGCGACACCATCGAAAACATCGAGGAGTTCGATCCGCTCACCGGCCACAAGCAGGACGAGCTCGAGTTCATCAAGATGTACGCCAACTCGCACTATGTGACGCCGCGCCCGACGCTGGTTCAGGCGATCAAGTCGATCAAGTTCGAATTGAAGCAGCGGCTGGACCAGCTCCACGATCAGGGACGTCTTCTGGAGGCGCAGCGGCTGGAGCAGCGCACCACCTTCGACCTCGAGATGATGGAGGCGACGGGGAGCTGCGCCGGCATCGAGAACTATTCGCGCTATCTCACCGGACGCCGCCCCGGCGAGCCGCCGCCGACGCTGTTCGAATACGTGCCCGACAACGCGCTGATCTTCGCCGACGAGAGCCACGTCACCATCCCGCAGATCGGCGCCATGTTCCGCGGCGACTTCCGCCGCAAGGCGACGCTCGCCGAATACGGTTTCCGCCTGCCCTCCTGCATGGACAACCGCCCCTTGCGCTTCGAGGAGTGGGACATGATGCGGCCGCAGACCATCGCGGTGTCGGCGACGCCGAGCGGCTGGGAGCTGAACGAGAGCGGCGGCGTGTTCGTCGAGCAGGTGATCCGCCCGACGGGGCTGATCGATCCTCCCGTGGATATTCGCCCCGCCCGCACCCAGGTCGACGATCTCGTCGGCGAGGTCCGCGCCACCGCGCAGGCCGGCTATCGCTCGCTGATCACCGTGCTGACCAAGCGCATGGCGGAGGACCTCACCGAATATCTGCACGAGCAGGGCATTCGCGTCCGCTACATGCACTCCGACATCGACACCATCGAGCGCATCGAGATCATCAGGGATCTCCGCCTCGGCGCCTTCGACGCGCTGGTCGGCATCAACCTCTTGCGCGAAGGCCTCGACATTCCCGAATGCGCGCTGGTCGCGATTCTCGACGCCGACAAGGAAGGCTTTCTGCGCAGCGAGACCTCGCTGATCCAGACCATCGGCCGCGCCGCGCGCAATGTCGACGGCAAGGTGATCCTCTATGCCGACCAGATGACCGGCTCGATGGAGCGCGCCATCGCCGAGACCAACCGCCGCCGCGAGAAGCAGGTCGAGTACAACACCGCCAACGGCATCACGCCGGAGAGCGTGAAGAAGCAGATCGGCGACATCCTCAACTCGGTCTACGAGCGCGACCACGTGCTGGTCGAGGTCGGCGGCCACGACATGACCGACGACGTCATCTCGATCGGCCACAATTTCGAAGCCGTGCTCGCCGATCTCGAGACGCGCATGCGCGAGGCCGCCGCCGATCTGAACTTCGAGGAAGCCGCCCGCCTGCGCGACGAAGTCAAGCGCCTGCGCGCCACCGAGCTCGCGGTGGTCGACGACCCCACCGCCAAGCAGCGCACCGTGCAGGGCAAGGCCGGCGCCTATGCCGGCACGAAGAAATACGGCGATGCCGCCAACCTCCCGGTCAGCGCGATGAAGAACGAGAGCGCCGCAACGGCGCTGAAGGCCGGCGGCGGCAAGGGCTCCCGCGTGCACAAGCCGCATCTCGACGAGATGCACGGCCCGGAATCCCTGCCCTACCGCGCGAGCCCGACGCTGCCGTCAAAGCCGTTCGGCAGCACCAGCCGGATCATCCAGCCGACGGACTCGCGGCAGTCGGGCCCGGAGTTCGGGCCCGCGCCGAAGTCGACGGGCGGGGCGCCAGGGCGACGGGGTGGCTGGAAGAAGAGATAGGCGCATCCGCGCGAGTGGTGGCTATGGATTCCGGGCTCGCCGCTTTGCGGCGCCCCGGAATGACGAGGAGAGATTTGCGCTGCTCACCCCACGCTCGCCGTTACCACGGCCATCACCGACAGCAGCAGTACGATGGTCACGAGCTGGAGCGAGGCGACTGGCTGGGTGCGCCAGGCGGTGATCTTGTCGGACAGCGACAGATGGGCCTCGAAGAATTTTGGCTCGTAGACGGTCTTGAAGAAGGCCGGGAAGCTCGGGCCAAGGGTCACCGCGAGCAGCGCGTGGGCGAGCGAGGCGATGGCGACGAAGATGGCGACGCCGGGGTCGCCGACGAGATCGTGGCTGCCGACGAGCTTGAGCAGGAAGGCCGCGGCGGCGAAGGTCGGGAAACTCTGGAGGGTCGCGGTCAGCGCGAGGCCTTCGAGCGCGTTATGCAGGCGGGACTTTCTCGCGGTGGCGATGGCGGCCATAGCACGTCTCCCTGATGACATGCCGATGACGTTAGCGGGGTCGGGACAGGGGTGATGTGAGATGGGTCACGCGGTGCGGCGGGCCCTTCACCTCGCCCCGCTTGCGGAGCCCGCCAAAGCGGGCGTCTCGCGCGGGCGGGCGGGATGTAAGGTCGAGCGGCGGCTCCGCTGCCCACCATCTCCATGGCGTCGTCCTGGCGAAGGCCAGGACCCATTACCCCGACTGCCGGTGCGCCGGCACGCGGTCAACCACCAGCCTGCCCATTGCGGAGGCCGGTGGATATGGGTCCTGGCCTGCGCCAGGACGACACCGGGGGTGGACGCGGGCCTTCGGTTCCATAAGGCCTGCCTGCGCTCAGAACCGGAAAATACGGGACTCTATTGTAAATCTCACAAACCGCGTTCAATGGTGCTTTGCGAAAACGTGAATTGCGTTTTGACCGAAATCCCGTAGTTATTCGTACACGAACGAGTTGAGCCCCGGCACCTTACTGTGCATGGGGTTGTTTTCCGTTTTTTTTGCAAGCCAGCTTCAGGACTGCCCCAAATGACAGAGCACAGCCTCTGGCGTTTCTCGCGCGCATTGCACCGCGCCATCAACGACCGGCATTTCAGCGATATCGAGGCCCTGATCGACGAGGACATCGAGTGGGCGCTGTACGGCCCGATCGACATGTTTCCATTCCTCGGTGCACGGCAGGGCAAGGACGCCGTGCTCGACGTCATCCGCCAGCTCGCCGACAATTTCCATGTGCGCCGCTTCGATCGCGAGAGCATCATGCTCGGCGTCGATTCCGCCGCCTCGATGCTGCGCTATTCGCTGACGGCGCTCGATTCCAACAAACCGATCAGCTTGCGCGTCGCGCAGTTCGCCCAGTTCAGGGCGGGCAAGCTCGTCAGCATGCGGGTGCTGATCGACACCTTCGACCTGGTCGAGCAGGCACTCGGCCGCGCCATTCATCTGCCGAAGATGAGCCGCGCCGGCTGAGGGGGACGCCAACGGGTCCCGCTGTTCGGGACCGATGACGACGCTCACATGACGCCCTGGCCTCCAGCCCCGCCGGATGCGGCCGTGTCAGAAGCTCGTCATCGGGCGCGCGCCTGCCGCGCGGCCCGTTGGTTCGTCATTTCGCGGCGAGCCGTCACAATTTCGCGACGATGAATCAGCATGTTTCGCGCGGAATGGCGCGTGGCCGAATGCCGATATATATATTATCGAAAAGCATGCGCTGGGGTTCGCGGGCAGGACGATGGAATTCTCGACAGGGTTGGGCTGGACCAGGCTGCCGTTGCTGGCGGCCGCATTCATTCTGGGGTCGGTGCTGACGGTCTCGGCGCAGATCATTCCGCCCACAGCGGCCGCGCCTGACGACGAGGCTGAGACTGCGGCGACGGAGGCCCCCGACGTCAACGACCCCGATGTGCTCAAAGGCATTGACGTCGACAAGCTCGACTGGAGCCAGCTCGCGGTCGATGCCGGCACCGGCATTGACCCCATCGCCGCCAAGAAGCGCGCCCAGGCCGCGGCCAAGGATGGCCTGGACTGGTCGTCGAACCCCAATGCAAACGGTTCCTCGGCGGTGAAGGTGAAGCAATCCGTGTTCTCGTTCTGGGATACGCGGATCGGCGCCGACATGACGGTGACGCGCGAGCCGCGGACGATGTCCGAGCTGCTGGCGCAGAAAGCCACCAATGGCGGCAACCTGCCGCAATCCTCCGGCAGCGCCTGGGCCGCCGCGACCGCGCCGGGCGCGGGCTCGATCTGGGACAAGACCGCGGTGGAAGCCCGGGTCGATCCCGGCACTGAACAGAGCAAGATCGGGGCCTCGCTGACCAAGTCGGTGCCGCTGTCCGGCGACACGTCGCTGACGCTCCAGAACGGCTACAGCGTCAACCAGCAGGGCACGACAGCCGTCCCCGGCATCGGCGGCCACATCACGCGAAATTACGAGACCGACCAATCGGCCAAGATCACCCTCACTGACACCGGAACCAGCATCACCGCCGGCCAGACGCTGTCGACCACCGACGACAAATGGCTGCGCAAGTTCGGCGCCGAGCAGAAGCTGTTCGACAACGTCACCGTCTCCGGCTCGGTCGGCGAGACCTCGCAAGGCGCGATCAATAAGAGCCTGACGGCCGGGTTCAAGAAGAGCTGGTAGCTCTTTCGCCTCTCCCCGCCTGCGGGGAGAGGCCGGAATTTGCGATAGCAAATTCCGGGTGAGGGGGAGCCTCCGCGAGTCCAACTCTCACCGTGTTTGCGGCCACGCCCCTCACCCCACCCTCTCCCCGCAAGAGCGGGGCGAGGGAGTCGACGCCTGCTCGAACCGCAGCCATTCACACTCTCCTAACCATACGCCACGGCAAAACCCCCGAATGGTCCGCCCTTGCCGCATCTCGGCCCATTTGCGGTCAAAATCGGGCGTCCTAGTCGCCAAAACAGACGTCGTCGTGCGGGGGACACTCGCGCCGCGCTCAAACGCGAAAAGGGGAATAACGATGAACGCCATCCGTCCGGAAAAGACCGAAACCACCGAGACCGAGACCGTCGACAACAACCTCGCCGCCGTGACCGAGGTCGAGGCCGGCATCCGCGATTTCGTCCGCAACGACATCGCCTATCTGCGCCGGCCGGCGGCCACGACCGACGCGCCGCCGCTCGACGCCAGCGCGGAAGCCACCGTCAACAACGTCAACTCGCTGATCCAGCGCGTGGCCGGAACCTCGCTGGCCGAGATCGAGAATTTGATCTCCGAGCTCGAGAGCCTGCGCGACCTGCTCCATGCCGAAGGCCAGCGTGTCCAGCGCGAGATCTCCGGCTACGCCCAGCTCAGCCAGGCCGCGATGAAGTCGACCCGCATGATCGCCGACAACGTCGCGCAGTGGAAGCGCGCCGCCGACGGCCTGCGCAACAGCTGATCGCAAGCACAGCTTCACGCGCCGCCGCGTTCCCGGAAGGGAGCGCGGCGGTTTTGATTCTGGGATGCGTGACGAGTGCTCACACGTTCCCCAATGAAGGTGTCATCGTCCGACTTGATCGGGCGATCCAGTATTCCAGAGACAGCAGTGATTGAACCGGGAGGCCGCGGCGTACTGGATGCCCCGGTCCAGCCGGGGCATGACAGCGGTGGATGTGGCGCGAACGGATGGCAGGGCAGCGGCGGCATGCGGCCACGCAGTCTACGCGCTCCACGCATCCCCGCTTTGAACCCTCCGCCCCTCCCCGGCGACGAATGCCAAGCGCCCGCAGCCTTTTTCGGCCGGGCCGGGGGACATGTCATGGAAAGCATTCGGCCCGACAACACGGACCCTATACCGCTGCGACCCGCGCCCAATCAGCTCGGCACGATCATGCTGCGCTTTGTCGGATTGCTGGCGGTTGCGGTCGCGGTACTGGCGTTCGTCTACAGCCGCTGACACGGGGCCGGACGCGGCCCCGACAATTCTACGAACCCTTACCGGGCGGCTTCCACGGTCGAGGCTTCCAGGGTGTAGCCGCCATCGGCATAGCCCTTCACCACCATGCCGGCGACCAGCATCACGGCCAGCGTCGCGGTCGCGAAGATGAATCCGACAAATTTGAGTGCGCCGCGATCTGCCATGGTCCTCGTCCCCTGTCTCTGCCCAATTCGTTTCAAATAGACAGCGACAGGTTCATAATTAGTTAGCAACTCGGTGGTTCCGCCAAACTGCTTCGCGGTAACCATGTTGCGCAGGCTTATGGCAGCCACCCGGAATCGCGTCCATAGCGCGGGGGCAACACTCGCGCACTCAATTGGACCGTTCATCTTGGAACAGGTCTAACCAACCTTCCGCATCGGCACGAAGGCGGTGGCGGTGATCGAGTAGACCTCCTCGCCGCGCTGGTTGGTGCCGGTGGTGCGGGCCGTCAAAATGCCCCAGCCGGGACGCGAGGCGGAGCTGCGCTTGTCGATGACGACGCTGACGTAACTGACGGTGTCGCCGGCGAGCACCGGCCTGATCCAGCGCAGATCGCGAAAGCCCGGCGACGGGCCCCAGACCGCGACTTCCTCGCCGCGCGAGGCGGCCTCACGCGCCAGGCGCTGGCCGTCGGCGACAAGCAGGCTCATGCAAGCCGAGCCGACATGCCAACCGGAGGCGGCGAGCCCGCCGAACAGCGAATTCTTGCCTTCCTCCTCGTCGAGGTGGAAGCGCTGCGGGTCGAACTTCGCAGCGAAGGTCTTGATCGACTCTGCCGTGAACGTATAGGTGCCGATCTCGCGGCGCTGGCTGATCTCGATGTCCTCGAAGAACCGCATCAGAGCGCTCCCTCGCGCCGCTTGATCAGGATCGGCGAGGTCATCTCGGCGAGGGCCTGCCCCGCCGTGTTGCGCGCGGTGCATTTGAACTTGACGATGCCGAGCTCCGGGCGGCTCTTCGAGGTGCGCGCCTCCACGACGTCGACGTCGAGCATGAGGTCGTCGCCGGGCCGGAGCGGAGACAACCAGCGCACCTCGTCGACGCCGGGCGAGCCGAGCGAAGCGGCGCGCGTGATAAAACCGTCGGCCATCATCCGCATCATCAGCGAACAGAGATGCCAGCCCGAGCCGGACAGGCCGCGCAGCATGCTTCTAGCCGCAGCCTCCTCATCGAGGTGCATCGGCTGCGGATCGAACTCGGCGGCAAAGGCCAAAATCTCGTCGCGTGTGACATGGCGCGGGCCGAACGTTCCGAGCCGTCCGGGCGGGAAATCTTCGAAGGTCAGGGTCATCTTGGGATTGGTTCGTGGAAATGACAGATTGTGGCCGCACTTTGCGGCAATCTCAACCCGCGGGCCCGCATGGCTCGTGCTACATTCGGCGCAGCGGGGTTGGTCTTGAGTCGGATCAACCGGGGGTCGGGATCATTGAGCAAGGCCCAATTTGGCAAGGCCGCTTTGCCCTGGGGAGAGCGATGTTTTCATTCAGCGACCTGTTTCAATGGGACCGCTTCATCACACCGACGATCATCAAGACCTTCTACTGGCTGGTGATCGCGCTGATCTGCCTGTTCGGCCTCTCCGGCATCTTCTCCGGCTTGGCTGCGATGGCGATCAGTCCGTTCGGCGGCTTCCTGGTGCTGCTGTCGTCGATTGCGAGCGTCGTCGTCGGCGTGGTGTTCTCGCGCATCCTCGCCGAGCTGATCCTGATCGTCTTCCGCATCAACGAGCATCTCGGCGCGATCAGGGACCAGGGCAGCGGGACGCGGTGAGGACGGCGCAGGTGCCGTAGCCGCAAGTCTCCATGTCGTCCTGGCGAAAGCCAGGACCCATTACCCCAGGGAGAAGTTGTGGCACAGATTGGTAACCCCGTGTCTTCGCCAAACCACGTCTTGGGGTAATGGGTCCTGGATCGGCGCTCACTACGCTCGCTTGTCCAGGACGACGTCGGAAAAACCGCGCGCTTCGCAGCCTACGTATTAAACCTGAAATGCATCACGTCGCCGTCGGCGACGACGTATTCCTTGCCTTCGAGCCGCAGCTTGCCGGCGTCGCGGGCGCCGGCTTCGCCGCCGAGGGCGACGTAGTCCTCATACGCGATGGTCTCGGCGCGAATGAAACCTTTCTCGAAGTCGGTGTGGATCACACCGGCCGCCGCCGGCGCCTTGGTGCCGCGATGGATGGTCCAGGCGCGCGCTTCCTTCGGCCCCACCGTGAAATAGGTGATGAGGTCGAGCAGCGTGTAGCCGGCGCGGATCAGGCGGTCGAGACCGGCTTCTTCGAGACCCAGCGTCTCCAGGAAGTCAGCGCGTTCTTCACGCGAGATGGTCGCGATCTCCGACTCGATCTTGGCGGAGATGACGACGGCGACGGCGCCTTCCTTGGCGGCCTGCTCCTGCACGGCCTTGGAGAACGAATTGCCTGTTGCGGCCGAGCCTTCCTCGACATTGCAGACGTAGAGCACGGGCTTTGATGAGAGCAGCCCCAGCATGGAGAAAGCGCGCTCCTCCTCGGCCTTGCGCTCGACGAGGCGGGCGGGCTTCCCTTCGCGCAGCAGCACCAGCGTGCGGTTGACGAGGTCGAGCTGCTCCTTGGCGTCCTTGTCGTTGCCTTTGGCTTTCTTGGACAGGTTGTCGACACGCTTCTCGAGGCTGTCGAGGTCGGCGAGCATCAGCTCGGTCTCGATGGTCTCGATGTCGGCGAGCGGCGCGATCTTGCCCTCGACATGCGTAACGTCGGAATCCTCAAAGCAGCGCACGACATGCGCGATCGCGTCGACCTCGCGGATGTTGGCCAGGAACTGGTTGCCGAGGCCTTCGCCCTTGGAGGCGCCGCGCACGAGGCCGGCGATGTCGACGAAGGTCAATCGCGTCGGGATGATCTGCCCCGACTTGGCGATGGCCGCGAGCTTCTCCTGCCGCGGATCGGGCACGGCGACTTCGCCGACATTCGGCTCGATCGTGCAGAACGGATAGTTCGCGGCCTGCGCCGCGGCCGTCTCGGTCAGCGCATTGAACAAGGTCGATTTGCCGACATTGGGCAACCCGACAATCCCGCATTTGAATCCCACGAGCGTTATTCCTTGCCGTTCTCGTCCTTGGTCAAAAATCCCTTCGCCTGCATGGCGAGATGCACCCTGTTGGCGAAGGTCGCGTCCGTGCCCTTGGCGATCAGCGCCGCGTGTTCGGCAACCGCGTCGCACAGCGTCGCCACCCATTCGTTGTCGGCCTTGGCGAAGTCCGACAGCACGTGGCCATGCACCAGGTCCTTGATGCCGGGATGACCGATGCCGAGCCGCACCCGGCCATAGTCGTTGCCGATATGGGCTGAGATCGAACGCAGGCCGTTGTGCCCGGCGATGCCGCCGCCGATCTTCACCCGCACCTTGCCCGGCGGCAGCTCGAGCTCGTCATGGAACACGGTGACGTCGCCCAGAGCGATCTTGAAGAAGCTTGCCGCCTCCTGCACGGCGCGGCCGGACTCGTTCATGTAGGTCATGGGCTTGAGCAGGATGACGCGCTCGGTGCCGAGCGTGCCTTCCGAGGTCTCGCCCTGAAAGCGGCGGCGCCACGGCGCAAAGCCGTGACGTCGCGCGATCTCGTCGACGGCCATGAAGCCGATATTGTGCCGGTTACGTGCGTATTTCGCGCCGGGATTGCCGAGCCCAACAAAGAGTCGCATGACGCGGCGCGCCCCTCGCTCGGCGCGCGATCAAGGATCGCGCGCCAGCTTTGAGAGATTACTTCTTCTTGTCGCCGCCGGCCGGAGCCTTGGCAGCCGCAGCCGGAGCAGCAGCGCCCGCAGCCGGAGCAGCCGCCGGAGCAGCAGCACCCGCGGCCGGAGCCGCACCACCCGCCGCAGCCGCAGCCGCCGCCTTCTGCTCTTCGGCGTAGCCCGACGGCGGGACGATGGTGACGAGGGTCGCGTCCTCGCGGGTCATCGCCTTCACACCGGCCGGCAGCTTGATGTCCGACAGATGCAGGGAGTGACCGATTTCGAGCGAGCCGACATCGGCCTCGATGTATTGCGGAATGCTCTCGACACCGCATTCGAGGTCGATCGCGTGGGCGACGATGTTGACGGTGCCGCCGCGCTTCACGCCGGGCGAGCCTTCCGCCTTCACCACGTGCAAGGGCACGCTGATGCGGATGGTGGCGCCTTCGCCGAGCCGCATGAAGTCGACATGGATCGGGAAGTCCCTGACCGGATCGAGGTGATAGTCGCGCGGAATCACGCGGTGCTTCTTGCCCTCGAGGTCGATGTCGACCAGCGTGGTCAGGAACCGGCCGGCGAGGATGCGCTGGCGCAAGTCGCGATCTTCAATCGAGATCGTCACCGGGGGCTGGTTGTTGCCGTAAATCACTCCGGGCACTCTGCCGGCGCGACGCTCAGCCCGGGCGGCCCCCTTGCCGCTCTTCGGACGTGCGGTCGCCTTCAATTCCTTGACGGTCGTCGCCATGTCGTTAAGTCCTTGTTTTTGCAAAAGTTAATGGGCCGCAGCGCGGCCCATGGCATAGTCCGCAGCAAGCCTCCAGGGGTGCGGGGGCCGCAGACGTGGCGGGCTTTTACCCGGAAGATGCAGAAATGACAAGGAGAATGGGCTGCCGGCCCGAGTTCCCATCCTCCCCTGGAGGGCCTGGAGGGGGGAGGTAAAAAAGAGCGCCTTACGTCGGCGTGCCGCCGAGCTTGGCCTCCAGCGCGGCGATCCTTGCCTTCAGCGCCTCGTTCTCCTCGCGGGCGAGGCGGGCCATGTCCTTGACCGCCTCGAACTCCTCGCGCTTGACCAGATCCATGTCGCGCAGGAATTTTTCCGCCTGCGTCCGCATCACCGTGTCGAACTCGCGCTTGACGCCCTGGGCGGCACCGGCGGCGTCATTCATCAGGCGGCCGATCTCGTCGAAAAACCGGTTGCTGGTCTGGGTCATGGCGGCCTCCGATAAACTTTGCGCGAACTCTCCGAAACACAATGGCAATCCGAAGGGAACGGTTCAAGGGCCGAGCGGGGGTATCCTTGTCATGCCCCGGTTTCCTTGCAATCGTACTCAACGTCCCTGCATAAGAAGAATCACAGGGCGTCTGCTGGCGCTCGATCGCCGCAATCTCGTCCAGACATAGAAGGCGCGATGCCCTTCCTGCTCATCGACTTCCCCGCCTTCAAGCCGATCGCGATCGAGATCGGTCCGTTCGCGATCCGCTGGTATGCGCTGGCCTATATCTGCGGCATCGTGTTCGGCTGGCTCTATGCGCGCTCGCTCCTGAAGAACCAGCGTCTGTGGGGCGGACCCGCACCGATCTCGCTGCTCCAGATCGACGACTTCATCCTCTGGGTCACGCTCGGCATCATCCTGGGCGGCCGCACCGGCTACGTCCTGTTCTACAATCTGCCTTTCTTCATCGAGCATCCCGCTGCGATCTTCAAATTGTGGGAGGGCGGGATGTCCTTTCATGGCGGCTTCCTCGGCTGCGTCGTCGCGGTGATGTTGTTTGCTTATCGCAACGGCATCTCGATCCTGTCGCTCGGCGACATCACCACCGCGGTCGCCCCGGTCGGGCTGCTGCTCGGACGTATCGCCAATTTCATCAATGGCGAATTGTGGGGTCGCGCCACCGATGCGAGCCTGCCTTGGGCGATGATCTTCCCGAACGATCCCACACAGCTGCCGCGCCATCCGAGCCAGCTCTATGAGGCCGGCATGGAGGGCATCCTGCTGTTCACGGTGCTCGCGATCATGATCCGCTTCGGTGCCCTGAAGCGGCCCGGCATGATCCTCGGCGCCTTCATCCTGATCTATGGTCTGACCCGGATCGCCGGCGAACACTTCCGCGAACCCGACGCACAGCTCGGCTTCCTCTGGGGCGGATTAACCATGGGCATGCTGTTGTCGATCCCGATGCTTATCGTCGGCGCCATACTTATTGTATGGGCTATCCGGCGCGGCGCGCCGAAGCCTATCGAGGCCATTCGTTAAATCATTTCGAGAACATGGATCGTGACCGACTCGCCGCTACTCAACGAGATCAAGGCGCTGATAAAATCCTCAGGCCCGATGCCGGTCTGGCGCTACATGGAACTGTGCTTGATGCACCCGCGCTACGGCTATTACGTCTCGCGCGATCCGCTCGGGCGTGAGGGCGATTTCACCACCGCGCCCGAGGTCAGCCAGATGTTCGGCGAGCTCTTGGGGTTGTGGGCCGCCTCGGTGTGGAAGCAGATGGGCTCGCCGCAATTCTTGCGGTTGATCGAGCTCGGCCCCGGCCGCGGCACCATGATGGCGGACGCGCTGCGCGCATTGCGCGTGCTGCCGCCGCTCTACCAGGCGCTCTATATCCACATGGTCGAGGTCAATCCGGTGCTGCGCGACCGGCAGAGCGCAACGCTGTCCGCCGTGCGCAACATCGCCTGGCACGACAGCATCGACGAGGTGCCGGAAGGCCCGAGCATCATCCTCGCCAATGAATATTTCGACGTGCTGCCGATCCATCAGATGGTCCGGCACGAGAACGGCTGGCACGAGCGCGTCATCGAGATCGATCCCAACGGCAAGCTTCAATTCGGCGCGGCGCCCGAGCCGACGCCGCGCTTCGACGTGCTGCTGCCGCCCTTGGTGCGTGCCGCGCCCATCGGCGCCGTGTTCGAATGGCGGCCCGATGGCGAGATCATGAAGCTTGCGACGCGCGTGCGCGACCAGGACGGCGCGGCGCTGATCATCGACTACGGCCATTTGCGCAGCGATGCCGGCGATACGTTTCAGGCCATTGCGCGTCACAGCTTCACCGATCCCTTGAAGGCGCCGGGCCAGGCCGACGTCACCGCCCATGTCGACTTCCAGGCGCTGGCGCGTGCGGCCGAGGATGTCGGCGCGCGCGTGCACGGGCCGGTGACGCAAGGTGACTTCCTCAAGCGCGTCGGCATCGACACCCGCGCGGCGGCGCTGATGCAGAAGGCGCCACCCGAAGTCGCCACCGACATTTCGGTGGCGCTCAAGCGCCTCACCGATACCGGGCGCAGCGGCATGGGCTCGATGTTCAAGGTGCTCGGCATCTCCGAGCCGCGGCTATCCGGCCTCGCCGGCCTCAGCGATCTCGAACAGGCTGGAGAGGCCTCATGACGCTTGCTTCGTCGCTGCTGTCGGCCGTGCCCGGCCTGCGCCACGCCTTCTTCACCCGCGAGGGCGGCGTCTCCAGCGGCATCTATGCCGCGCTGAACGGCGGGCTCGGCTCCAACGACGATCAGGCCCTCGTCGCGGAGAACCGCCGCCGCATGGCCGAACATGTCGGCGTCGCGCCGGAACGCTTCCTCAGCCTGCACCAGATCCATTCGCCCGACGTGCTCATTGCCGAAATGCCGTGGCCGAGCAGACCGCGCCCGAAGGGTGACGCACTCGTCACCAAGACGCCCGGCATCGCGCTCGGCGTCTCCACGGCCGATTGCGGGCCGGTGCTGTTCGTCGACCCCAACGCGCGCGTGATCGGCGGCGCCCATGCCGGCTGGAAGGGCGCGCTATCAGGCGTGCTGGAAGCAACGATCTCGGCAATGGAGAAACTCGGCGCGACCCGCGGCGGCATCATCGCCGCGATCGGCCCCTTGATCCGGCAGGAAAGTTACGAAGTCGGCAACGAGTTCGTGGCGCGCTTCATCGAAGCCGACGCGGAGAACGCCATGTTCTTCATCCCGTCGGTGCGCGAGGGCCATGCGATGTTCGATCTCGCCGGCTTCATCCGCAAGCGGCTCGAGGCCGCCGGCATCCTGATGATCGACGATCTCGGCCTCGACACCTACGCCGACGAGCGCTTCTTCAGCTACCGCCGCTCGGTGCATCGCAAGGAGCCGGATTACGGCCGCCACATTCACGCCATCGCGCTGGAAGCGTGAACACACCGGCAACATTAACGACCGTCATTCCGGGGCTCGCGAAGCGAGAAGCCGGAATCCATCGTGCGGCAGATCATGCGGCGAAATGGATTCCGGGCTCGCGCCAGGTGGCGCGCCCCGGAATGACAGTGTGTTTGTGGCGCTCCCGCCCTAGACCTTAATCGATTTTAACGATATCGCTGCCCTCCATAATGAGGGAAGCGTCATCTTTTCCGCGCCGCGCGGGCTCGCGCGTGCTGGCGGTCATGCTGCTGGCGGCTGCGACCATGCTCGCCGGCTGCGCCGGCGGCAATGCGCCGAGCAATTCCTATGCGATGGCGCCGAGCGGTGGCAGCGGGGCAACGGTCGCCTTCGAATCGATCGATGGGCCACCACCGCAGGTGTTCGACCGCATGGTCGGCGTGCTCGACAGCGAATCCAAGCTGCGCAGCCTGTCCGTGGTCTCCCGCGAGGGCACGGCCGCCTATCGCGTGCGCAGCTACCTCTCCGCCCAGGTCGTGCGCGGCAAGACCGTGATCGCCTGGGTTTGGGATGTCTACGACGCCAACCAGCAGCGGGCGCTGCGCCTCTCCGGCGAGGAACCGACCTCGGCGAAGGGTGGCCGCGATGCTGCCCGTGATCCTTGGGCGGCTGCCGACGATCTCGTGCTGCGCAAGATCGCCCAGGCCGGATTCAGCGGACTTTCCAACATGATCAACGGAACGCCGGATGCTCCGGGCCTGCGGGGACCGGCGGTGGCAGGCGTGATCCGGGAGGCGCCGGCGGCGGAGATGCCGGCCACGGCGCTCGGCTATGCCGAGCAATAACCCCGCTAAACCACGGGCCCAAGTTACGGCCAAACCGTTGGCCCGACTCGGGATTTTCGAAGGGAAAACGTAGCATCCCGGGTTGCCATTTGAGCCCCCGGCCTGATATTTCCTCGCCCGTCGTAAACCGTGCTTCCAGTGGGTATTCGTAGGATGTTGAACGTCGTATCCAGCAAAGCGCGGGAGGAAGCGTCCATGTCGGCCAAAAACGGCTCCATCAAGCTCGTCGCCGGCAACTCCAATCCGGCTCTCGCCCAGGCCATCGCGCAGGGGCTCGACGTGCCGCTGACCAAGGCGGTGGTCCGGCGCTTCGCCGACATGGAGATCTTCGTCGAGGTCCAGGAGAACATCCGCGGCTCGGATGCCTTCATCATCCAGTCGACCTCGTTTCCGGCGAACGACAATCTGATGGAGCTGCTGATCATCACCGACGCGCTTCGCCGCTCCTCGGCGCGCCGCATCACGGCAGTGATCCCCTATTTCGGATATGCCAGGCAGGACCGCCGCTCCGGCTCGCGCACGCCGATCTCGGCCAAGCTCGTCGCCAATCTGATCACCCATGCCGGCGTCGACCGCGTCATGACGCTCGACCTGCATGCCGGCCAGATCCAGGGCTTCTTTGATATTCCGACCGACAATTTGTTCGCTGCCCCCCTGATGGTGCGCGACATCCGCGAACGTTTCGACCTCAGCAAGGTGATGGTGGTATCGCCCGACGTCGGCGGCGTGGCCCGCGCCCGCGGCCTCGCCAAGCGCATCAACACCCCGCTCGCGATCGTCGACAAGCGCCGCGAGCGCCCGGGTGAATCCGAGGTCATGAACGTGATCGGCGACGTCTCCGGCTACAGCTGTATCCTGGTCGACGACATCGTCGATTCCGGCGGCACGCTGGTGAACGCAGCCGACGCGCTGATCGCCAAGGGTGCCAAGGACGTCTACGCCTACATCACCCACGGCGTGCTCTCCGGCGGCGCCGCCGCCCGCATCTCCGGCTCGAAGCTGAAGGAGCTGGTGATCACCGACTCGATCCTGCCGACCGATGCGGTGACCAAGGCGCCGAACATCCGCATGCTGCCGATCGCCAGCCTGATCTCCGACGCGATCGCGCGCACGGCGGCCGAAGAGTCGGTGTCGAGCCTGTTCGACTGATTTTCTTCTTCGCCTCTCCCCGCGTGCGGGGAGAGGCCGGATTGCATCGCAGATGCAATCCGGGTGAGGGGGACTCTCCGCGAGTCCAACTCTCACCGTCCCCGCTGAGACTCCCCTCACCCCACCCTCTCCCCGCAAGCGGGGCGAGGGAGTGCGCGGTCCTTCCGCCCCTTACTACCCCACGATCCCCGCCGCGACCTGGCCGCGCAGGCGCTCGAGGCCGAGCAATGTCTCCGCACAGGCGGCCGCGACCTCCACGCCCTTGATCGCAAAATGCTTGCGGAAGAAGTCGTAGTGCACCTCGGTCTCGTGGAATTGCTGCGGCGTCAGCACCGCCGAGAATACCGGCACCTCGGTGCGGAGCTGCACGTCCATCAGCGCCTTGATCACTGTGTCGGCGACGAACTCATGGCGGTAGATGCCGCCATCGACGACGAGGCCGGCCGCGACGATCGCGGTGTAGCGCCGCGTCTTGGCGAGGACCTGTGCGTGCAGCGGGATCTCGAATGAGCCCGGCACCTCGAACACGTCGACATGGGTAAGGTGCCGCGCTTCTGCCTCCTTGAGGAAGGCGATGCGGGCCTCCGCGACCACATCGCGGTGCCAGCAGGCCTGCACGAAGGCCACGCGCTGCGGCTTTGCGAAGCGTGGGTGTTCGGGCGCCGGATCCTGCGGAACCGGCAGTCGGGCGACTTCAGTTTCGATTTTGGCGCTTTGGACTTGGGGATCTTGCAACATCTGATTCATGGCTTTCCTCGGTTTAAGGACCAGAATCAGGGCACACGGAACGACAAACAGCCGCATCTTGCGATGCGTCTGCCACCGACCGTTCTCTTTCATCCGGACTTTGACCGTCGGCTTCGGAGTTGCACCGAATCTGCTGACCCTTCCCTTCAGTGCAATCCTTTTCAGGACAGAACCTGGGGAAGGCGCTCGCGGGCTTGGGCCTTTCGGCCCTTACCGCCGGTGGGGACTTTCACCCCGCCCTGAGAACATCGGCCGTTCGGGATGAACGGCCTGAGGTGAAATATGCCGCCGGGGAGCCGTCGCGGCAAGCGCGTTCCGCATGGGCAAATCGCATGGTCCCATGCCGTCGCGGTGGGAGCGGCCCTCGCCGGACGGAATTAGCGATTGATCCCGGCTCCCCCAATCCGATTCCGGTTTGTTCTGCTTCGTCCGGTTTTGCCTCGCCCCGTTAAGAATTGTGGCGGAGATGAGCTGTGGACGAAGGAGTCCTGGCTTGTGGACGGACTCGGGACCCCGTTGCGCAGATTCCGCAAATCACATCACTTGATCCGCGACAGGCCCGCGTTGATCCGAGGGGATCGCGAGAGCGACCCCAGGGATCGCCGTAGCGACGTGAAGGGAGCGCGCGCCGGGCCAACCGCGTGCGTATCAAAGACAACAAGAAGGCAAGAGGTCGAGACGGCATGTCCCTGCTCGAAGGCACTATCGATTCCAAGAACCATCCGCTTGCGGTGGTCGAGGATATCGCTGCCAGCAACAACTGGCCATTCGAACGCTCCGGCGAAGACGAACTCACGATTGTCTCGAAGGGACAATGGACCGACTACCAGCTCTCCTTCACCTGGATGGGCGAGATCGAGGCGCTGCATCTGGCCTGCGCCTTCGACATGAAGATTCCGCCCGCACGGCGCGGCGAGGTGCAGCGGCTCGTCGCCGCGGTCAACGAGCAACTGTGGGTCGGCCATTTCGACCTCTGGACCAACACCGGCATGATCATGCACCGCCAGGCGCTGGTGCTGCCGGGTGGCCTCACCGCCTCGACCGCGCAGTGCGAAGCCATGCTCGCCGGCGCCATCCACGCGTGCGAGCGCTACTTCCCGGCATTCCAGTTCGTGGTGTGGGCCGGCAAGACCACCGCGCAAGCCATGGACGCGGCGATGTTCGACACGGTGGGCGAGGCGTAGGGCGCCTCTCGAGAAGTGAGGGAGCCGCCGCTCCCTCCCCATCGTCGTCCTGGACAAGCGCCGACGGCGCGAAGCGCTGTCGTCGCGCAGATCCAGGACCCATACCGCGAGGTCTTTCCGCATCTCGCGATGCTTGTTGCCCTGCCCTCCATCCACTAGAACCGCTTGGGGTAATGGGTCCTGGCTTTCGCCAGGAGGACGGATTTGGCAACAGCGATGGCGAACAACACCCTCCAAAATATCACCGGCACCATCCTCCTCGCCGGCGCCGGCAAGATGGGCGGCGCGATGCTGACCGGATGGCTGGCGGGCGGGCTCGATCCGCGCCGCGTCGCCGTGATCGATCCGCATGTCTCGCCCGAGATCGCCGCGCTTGCGGCCAAGGGCGTTGCGGTCAATCCCGACGTGACGACCGTCGGCACGATCGAGACGCTGGTCGTCGCGGTAAAGCCGCAGATGTTCCGCGAGGCCGGCGTCAAGCTGAAACCATTCGTTTCGGACAAGACGTCGGTGGTCTCGATCATGGCGGGCACCACGATCGCCTCGCTCCAGGACGTCTGCGGCGGCGCCGTGGTGCGCGCGATGCCGAACACGCCGGCCGCGATCGGCCGCGGCATCACCGTCGCCGTCGCCGCACCAAACGTCAGCTCGTCCCAGCGCGCGGTGGCCGATGCGCTGCTGCGCGCCACCGGCTCGGTGGAATGGGTCGAGGATGAAGGCCTGATGGACGCGGTGACCGCCGTCTCTGGCTCGGGCCCAGCCTATGTGTTCGTGCTCGCCGAGGAGCTCGCCCGCGCCGGAGTCGAGGCCGGGCTGCCCGAGGCGCTGGCGACGAGGCTTGCGCGCGAGACCGTCGCCGGCTCCGGCGAGCTGCTGCACCAATCCGAGCTTGCGTTCAGCACGCTGCGCCAGAACGTCACCTCGCCCGGCGGCACGACCGCTGCGGCCCTTGGCGTGCTGATGGGCGAGCCCGGCCTGCGCGAGTTGATGATCCGCGCGATCGCGGCGGCGACGCAGCGGTCGAAGGAATTGGCGAAGTAAGCAGGTGCCGTAGGGTGGGCAAAGCGACAGCGTGCCCACCAACTTCATCGCGGTCCCGCAAAGATGGTGGGCACGGCGCTACGCGCCTTTGCCCACCCTACGACGTCGTGCCCGCGGCTAGCCGCTTGTTGAACATCTCGACATTGACGAGACCGCGCGCGTGGCGGCCCTCGCCGAGCTTGCGGGCGCCCTCGAACGCCTCGACCTCGAAGCGGATGACGCGGCGCTCGACCGCGACCACTTTTGCATTGGTCCGCACCGTGGCACCGACGAGAGCGGCCGCGAGATGGCGGATGTCGACCTCGGTGCCGACGGTGACCCAGCCGGGCTGGAGCGCGGAGCGGATCGCATCGCCCGATGTCATCTCCATCTCGAGGATCATCATCGGCGTTGCGTAGACCATGGGCATGCCGGGCACGAAATGCCCGACCGTGCGCTCCACTGGGACCACCAGCGTACGCTCCGCACTCATGCCGATTGTGATGAAGTCGCGTGCGTCCATCCTGCCTCAAACTCCGCTGTCTTCCCGGCCTAGTGCGCAATTGCGCACGGGGGCCGGGACGACGGTTGTGATTGTAGCTGCGGCTGCACTACGAGCCCCGGCGTCGGCTACTTCTTCGCAACCGCCGCGCGCTCCACGAAGGTCTTGCCGCCCTTCATCTTATGGCGCAGCGGGGCTTCGTTGATCTGGATGACGACGGCATCGGCGTCGACGCCGAGATTTTTCACCAGCGCCTGGGTGATGTCGCGCATCATGCCGGCCTTCTGCTCGTCGGTGCGGCCTTCGGCCATGCTGATGGTGATCTCAGGCATTTTTCTCTCCCTTGCGGCCGAACACCGGCCATTGACGGCCGCCATCAAACAAGACGTGGCTGCCCGGGACAAGCCCAGGCATGACGGCGTCAGCGAATGGCTAGCCCCAGCTCACGTCATGGCGCGCCAGGACCTCGCGCACCTTGGCGACGAGATCGGTCTCGCTGCACGAGAACTGCGCCGGGCGGCTCTCGCGCCATTCCTGGTTGGAGGCGATCGCGGCGGCGGCCTTGGCACCCTCGATCAGATCCTTGATCTGCACCTCGCCGCGCGCCTTTTCATCCGAGCCCTGGATGATGACGCAGGGCGCGTTGCGGCGATCGGCATATTTGAGCTGATTGCCCATGTTCTTGGGATTGCCGAGATAGAGCTCGGCGCGGATGCCGGCAGTGCGCAAGGATGCGACCATCTTCTGATATTCGGCGACGCGATCGCGGTCGAACACGGTGACGACGACGGGGCCGAACTCCGGCCGCGTGTCGAGCTTGCCAAGCAGCGTCAGCGCGGCCTGCAAGCGAGAGACGCCGATCGAGAAACCGGTCGCCGGCACCGGCTCACCGCGAAAGCGCGAGACGAGGCCGTCATAACGTCCGCCACCACCGACCGAGCCGAACCGCACCGGGCGGCCCTTTTCGTCCTTGGTGTCGAGCAGGAGTTCGACCTCGTAGACCGGGCCGGTGTAATATTCGAGGCCGCGCACGACGGAGGGATCGATCTTGATACGATCCGCGCCATAACCCGAGGCCGTGACCAGCTTGGCAATCTCTTCAAGCTCGCTCACGCCGGCCTGACCGACTTCGCTCTTGGCGAGGTAGGTTTCTGCCGCGGCAATTGCCCCTTTCCAATCGTCGCGCGGCTTGGTGATGGCAAGAACAACGTCAGCCTCCGCCGCGCTCAGGTTGGCGCCTTTCGTGAAGTCGCCCTTGCCTTCTTCGCCGCCGTCCCACCGTCCGGGACCAAGCAACTTGCGCACTTCGTCGGCGGAAAACTTGTCGAGCTTGTCGATCGCGCGCAGCACGGTCAGCCTGCGTGCCGCGTTCTCATCACCGCCGAGCCCGATGGCTTCCAGAACCCCGTCGAGCACTTTTCGGTTGTTCACCTTCACGACATAGGAGCCGCGCGCGATGCCCAGCGCCTCCATCGTGTCCGCCGCCATCATGCAGATCTCGGCATCCGCCGCCGGCGTCGCGGAGCCGACCGTGTCGGCATCGAACTGCATGAACTGGCGGAAGCGTCCGGGGCCGGGCTTCTCGTTGCGGAACACGTAGCCGGCGCGGTAGCTGCGATAGGGTTTTGGCAGCGTGTCGAAATTCTCGGCGACATAGCGGGCGAGCGGCGCGGTCAAATCGTAACGCAGGCTGATCCACTGCTCGTCGTCGTCCTGGAACGAGAACACGCCCTCGTTCGGGCGGTCCTGGTCGGGCAGGAATTTGCCGAGCGCGTCGGTGAATTCCATCGCCGGCGTCTCCACCGGTTCGAAGCCATAGAGCTCGTAGACGGCGCGGATCTTCTCGACCATCTCGCGCGTCGCCCGGATCGCGGCGGGATCGCGATCCTCGAGCCCACGCGGCAGGCGCGCCTTCAGTTTCTGGGGTTTTTTGGGTTTCTCGGCCATCCGCGGCGTTTACCAGCCGACGCGCGGTGCGGCAACCGCTGGCTTTTCCCCTCTCCCCTTGCGGGAGAGGGTGGCTCGCCGCGCTAGCGGCGAGACGGGTGAGGGGTTCTATCCGCGGAAGCAGACACCTCATCTGGCGCGCTTCGCGCGCCACCTTCTCCCGCAAGGGGAGAAGGAAGAGCGCAGCCGAGTACTCCGCCTCAAAACACCTTCCGGATCCAATTGTGCGGATCGTTGGTGCGGCCGTACTGGATGTCGACGAGCTGCTTGCGCAGGCCCATGGCGACGGGGCCGGCCGCGCCGCCGCTGATGTCGAAATCGCCGCTGACCGAGCGCACCTTGCCGATCGGCGAGATCACGGCCGCGGTGCCGCAGGCAAAGGCTTCTTTCAACCTGCCGCTTGCGGCGTCCTTGCGCCACTGGTCGAGCGAATAGGGCTCCTCGCGCACCGTCTTTCCGGCATCGCGGGCGAGCGTGATGATGGAGTCGCGGGTGATGCCGGGCAGGATGGTGCCGAGCGGCGGCGTCGACAGCGAGCCGTCGTCGAACACGAAGAACACGTTCATGCCACCGAGCTCCTCGATGTAGCGGCGCTCGACCGCGTCGAGGAACACCACCTGATCGCAACCATGCTGGATCGCTTCGGCCTGGGCGCGCAGGCTCGCGGCATAATTGCCGCCGCATTTCACCGCGCCGGTGCCACCGACGGCTGCGCGCGTGTAGTTCTCCGAAACCCAGATCGACACCGGCGCAGGTCCGCCCTTGAAATAGGAGCCGACCGGCGAGGCGATGACCGCGAAGATGTATTCGGAGGACGGCTTGACACCGAGGAAGGTCTCGCTCGCGATCATGAAGGGGCGCAAGTAAAGACTGCCCTCGCCGCCCGGCATCCAGGCGCGGTCGATGCGCACGACCTGCTCGACCGCTTCGATGAAGACGTCCTCGGGCAGTTGCGCCATCGCCATGCGGTCGGCCGAATCCTTGAAGCGCCGCGCATTGGCATCGGGGCGGAACAGGTTCACGCCGCCGTCGTCGCGCTTGTAGGCCTTGAGGCCCTCGAAAATTTCCTGGGCGTAATGCAGGACTGCGCCGGCAGGATCGAGCTGGAAGTTGGCGCGCGCCTCGATTCTCGCCTCGTACCAGCCGCCCTTGGCCTGGTTGTAGCGAACGATCGCCATGTGATCGGTGAAGACCCGCCCGAACCCGGGGTCCACCAGCTTGGCGATGCGGTCCTTCTCGGGAGTCGGATTGGATGCGGGCTGGATGTCGAATGTCATACTCATGTCCTTGGCTCCCGCTGCCGGTATCGGCGCTGTTCTGGCACCGCCTGCCCCTGTTCGGGGCCGGCTGGCTTCATTAGGTGTCTGTCTGGACCACCGCCAGCCTTGTTACGGCCGGTTTCCCGTGGCCAGCATGTCGCCGAGGACATGCTTTTGCCGAAGGCGGAAGTCCAGTATGTTTTGCCGAAATGCCGCTCGACAATCGCACGGTAGATCTGATCGCCCGTCGTCGCCTGTCCGGCTCTTTCCGCCGTTCCTGCTTCGACGCTGCCCGTCGCGAAACGATCTAAAATTTCGTGCGGGTCGATCATTTTGTAACATTGAACCCAAGATACGTCAATATGCCTGACATAAATTTCGTAAATCCCTCTCAAGATGCCGCCGAGCCTCGGCCGGCCGCAGGGGATGGAGGCAATTTGCGCTGGGATATCATCGAGCTGCTGTTCTTCGCCTATCGCGATTTCGTCGGCGATCCCGACCAGGAGCTGGAAGCCTTCGGCTTCGGCCGAGCCCATCACCGGGTCATGCACTTCGTCTATCGCTATCCCGGCCTCAAGGTCGCCGACCTCCTCGACGTCCTGCGCATCACAAAACAGTCGCTCGGCCGTGTGCTCAAGCAGCTCCTCGACGAGGGCTACATCGTGCAGAAGACCGGCGACAATGACCGTCGCCAGCGCCTGCTCTACGCAACGCCGAAGGGCGAAGCGCTGGTGCAGAAGCTTGCCGGGCTCCAGACCACGCGGATCACCAAGGCGCTCGCCGAGATGGGTCCGCAGGATGCCGAGACCGTCAAGCGCTTCCTGCGCGCGATGATCGATCGCGATGATCCGGACAAGGTGCTCGAAACGATCTTCGCTTCCGTCAACCAAGACGCCAAGGAGTGACCGTGCCGCTCGCTGCCACGCTCGCCCGCCCGCCGGTGCAACCCGCCGACGATGCCCCGCATCTGCTGCTGGTCGATGACGACCGCCGCATCCGCGATCTGCTCTCGCGCTTCCTCGCCAGCGAAGGCTACCGCGTTTCGACCGCCGCCAGCGCCAGCGATGCGCGCGCCAAGCTCACCGGTCTGCATTTCGATCTGTTGATCCTCGACGTCATGATGCCCGGCGAGACCGGGTTCGAGCTCGCCCGTTTCATCCGCACCTCGTCCTCGGTGCCGATCGTGATGCTGACGGCGCGGCACGAGGCAGAAGCGCGCATCGAGGGCCTGCAAATCGGCGCCGATGACTATGTCGCAAAACCGTTCGAGCCGCGCGAGCTCGCGCTGCGCATCAACAACATCCTCAAGCGCACCGCGCCGCCGCAGCAGGCCGCGGCGGTGGAGAAGATCGCCTTCGGCCCCTATGTCTACCATCTCGATCGCGGCGAGCTGCGCCAGGGCGATGAGGTCATTCACCTCACCGACCGCGAGCGCGAGATGCTGCGAATCCTCTCGGAGACGCCGGGCGAGACCGTGCCGCGCAGCGCGCTCACCGGCAATGGCAGCGTCAACGAGCGCGCCGTCGACGTGCAGATCAACCGCCTCAGGCGCAAGATCGAGACCGATCCCGCCAATCCACTGTTCCTCCAGGCGGTACGCGGCATCGGCTACCGACTGGTGGCCTCGCCTTAAACCGCAGTGAAGCGCGACCGATGAGCACGATCGATACCGGCCTGACGCTTCTGAAGAGCGCCGCCGGCCGCGTCTCCGCCGCCAATGGCTGGATGGGCAACGCGTTCAAGGGCTGGATGCCGACCGGCCTCTATGCTCGCGCGCTGCTGATCATGATCGTGCCGATGGTGATCCTGCAATCGGTCGTCGCCTTCGTGTTCATGGAGCGGCACTGGAACACGGTGACGCGCCGCCTGTCGGCCGCGGTGGTGCAGGACATCGCCGCGCTGATCGACGTCTACAAGGGCTATCCGCAGGACAAAGATCGCGACCAGATCCGCCGCATCGCCCAGCAGCGGCTCGGCCTCGTCGTCGATTTCCTGCCCGCCGGCGACATGCCGCCGCCGGGACCGAAGCCGTTCTTCTCGCTGCTCGACCAGACGCTGTCGGTGCAGCTCGGCCGCCAGATCGGGCGTTCGTTCTGGATCGACACCGTCGGCCGCTCCAACCTCGTCGAGATCCGCATCCAGCTCGACGATGCCGTGATGCGCGTGTTCGCGCAGCGCAGCGCCGCCTATGCTTCGAACTCGGAGATCTTCCTGTTCTGGATGGTCGGTACGTCCTCGATCCTGCTGATCGTCGCCGTGCTGTTCCTGCGCAACCAGATCAAGCCGATCCTGCGGCTCGCCGATGCCGCCGAAAGTTTTGGCAAGGGCCGCGAGGCGCCGAACTTCAGACCGCGCGGCGCGCGCGAGGTGCGGCGCGCCTCCGTCGCCTTCCTCGAGATGAAATCGCGCATCGAGCGCACGATGGAGCAGCGCACCGCGATGCTCGCCGGCGTCAGCCACGACCTGCGCACCATCCTGACCCGCTTCAAGCTCGAGTTGGCGCTGATCGGCGACAGTCCCGAGCTCGAGGGCATGCGCAAGGACGTCGACGAGATGTCGATGATGCTGGAGGATTACCTGGCCTTTGCCCGCGGCGATTCCGGCGAGCAGTCGCAACCGACCGACATGGCCCAGGCCCTGGAAGAATTGCGCAGCGACGCCGAACGGCACGGCCATACCGCGACCGTGGCGTTCCACGGCCTGCCCGTGGTGACGGTGAAGCCGGCCTCGTTCAAGCGCTGCCTCGCCAACCTCGTCACCAACGCCGCGCGCTACGGCAAGGCCATTGCCATCACCGGCCAGCGCGATCACCGTTATCTCACCGTCACGGTCGACGACGACGGCCCCGGCATTCCCACGCATTTGCGCGAAGAGGTGTTCAAGCCGTTCCTGCGGCTGGACAACGCCCGCAATCAGGACGAAGGCGGTACCGGTCTTGGTCTTGCGATCGCCCGCGACATCGCCCGCTCCCATGGCGGCGACATCACGCTCGGCGACAGCCCGATGGGTGGATTGCGGGCGAGCGTGCGGATTCCGGTGTAGTGGGGGATTCGCAGGATGAGTTTTGCTTCGTTCTGCCTATCCTACGTCTTCCGGTAAGCATGTCTTCTCCCGAGCAGGTGTGTTGATGAAAGAGTTGAGACGCGCACTGCTGGAAGCGGTCGGTGTCCGCGTTGGCGAGCTTGGATACAAATATAAGCCGAAGCAACAGGCATATTGGTGCCCATTCTCCCAAGGAAGATCGAGCCTACACTTGGCGTTCATTGATCACCGCGATGACTTTGATATCGTTGCCGATGTTGCGGTCAGGTTTGATAAACTTGAAATTATGATCAATGCGAACAACGCAATGCTCAGCAAGTCGGAAAAGCTTCAAACATACTCTTTGGGCGCAGAACTCGGAAACATCTCGGGACAGGATCAGATGCGCTGGAATGTGACATCGTCCGCGGACGTTGAGCCAGTGGCAGATCGTCTTGTTGCAGCACTCAAGGAAATTGGCATTCCGTATCTCGACAGGGCGTCGACCCTGGAAGGCGCCTATGAACTACTGAGTAGCGCGGCCCTGCACAGCCCAATCCACCTTTCTCGCGCAAAGCACATCGTGGGGCTGGCCAAGCTTCTTGGCCGAACGGATGAGCTGTCAGCGAGAGCGAGGGAAAGCGTTGAGCTGCTCGAAGGCACGAAGGATGCTGGCTTGCAAGACTTCAAACGATTCGTTGCGAGCCTCGACGCCGAAGTATGACTTTGCCGAAGGGCTAGAAGCCAGCAGGATAGAGCGCAACCCTATACCCACAGCGACGAGTTGGTCCCGGATTTCGCTGCAAGCGTAATCCGGGCTACGATCTCGCCTACTTCGGCAGCAGCGCCTTCAGCTTATCGACATCGCGCACGTTCATCTTGAAGCCACCGGGCATCACGATATCGCCGGGCTTCTGGTCCGCCTTGCAGGCCCCTAACCATTTGGCTTGCAGCGTCATGGTGCTATCGCGGCCGGCCGCGCCGGCGACGCCGCCTTGCGCATGCGAGGAGGTCTTCACGGTGTAGGCCGAATTGAAATCGCCTGATATCTCGGCATGCGAGGTCGTGCTGACGCCGGCGACGCTGCACTCGGAATCGCTGACATAGCCGGTCGCGGTCTTCTTGATCTCCTGCTTGGCGCAGATCTGCTTCGCCATCGGGGAGACGTTGTTGCTCATCTCCTTATCGACGGTCTCGTCGGTGCAGTGCTGCATGGTCATCTCGGGCACGGGCGAACCGGTCGTGACCAGCTTCATTTCCCATAGCCCGGCCTTGCGCATCGGCAGATCGTCGGCGCCGGCTGCGCCTGCCGACAGCACGAGACAAGCGACCGAGCCGAGCAAAGCGAGTTTGCGCGTCATGTGGAAGACTCCCGGCTTGAGAGCTTTGGGCGTTACGACAACGCCTCAGTAGAGCGTGCGGATCGGCCGCTCGGCGGCGCCATAGGGCACCCAGCGGCAGGAGAACGAGATGTAGCCGCCCTCATAGGCCTGCACCGCGAGGAATTTGACGACCTTGCCGTAGCGCGCGCAATGATCGACCGCGACCTGTCGCGCATCGGCCTGGGTCGCCATCGAATAGGCGATGATGCCGCCGGTGTCGTTGCCCTTGAACGGCGGCACTGGAAGGATATCGGCGCGCGCCGACTGGCTCGCCATCATACCCAAGGCAAGAAGGCCCGCGGCCGCAATGATTCGCATTCCCGTCACTCCAATTGGCTGGCCCCAGTTTACGGTGCCGGACTGGAAGTGAAAAGAACGGAAGACCTGCCGGCTGCGACGATATGGTCAACTCCTGGCGAAGTGTTGCCGCGCTGCACTTGACCTCTCCCGGCCTTCGCGGCACCGTCCGACCTTCGCAAGACTTTAGCTGTCCGGATTGACCATGCGCGCCCCCTCCCTGAAATCGCTCCGCTTTGCCGCCGTGCTCGGCCTCATGTTCGGGGCGCTGTCGCTCGGTGAGGCCAGGGCCGCCAATCCGCTGGAGCTGAATTTCTGGCTCAGCGGACCGCGCTACGATGGCGCCGTCGCCGATTGCGACAAGGCGCTGCCGACGATCGCCAACCAGTTCTGGGAAAAAGAAAGCTCGTTCTGGAATTCCTCGCTGAAAATCACCGGCTTCTCCGCCGTTCGCGAAATCGCGTTCCGCCCCTGGCAGTCCGACAACATCCCGCGCCGCTATTGCACCGGTGATGCCCTGCTCAATGACGGCAAGGTGCGCAAGGTGCATTTCTCGATCATCGAGGATGGCGGCTTCGCCGGCTACGGCAATGGCGTCGAATGGTGCGTCGTCGGTGTCGACCGCAACTGGGCCTATAATCCGGCCTGCCGCGCCGCAAAGCCCTGATTCGGGTCGAACTGGCGGCTGAATGGCGGTCGCCTGAATTTTGTTCTTGAAATGTTCTTATCGCCTGCTAGGCTTCCTTGCACAGTCTAGTTGAGGGGCGTCGCCATGTTTCATTCCAGATTGCATTTGTTCTCCCGCCTGGTGATCTCGCTGACCCTTTCCCTGATCCTTGCCGCGGGGCTGGCCTCGTTCGCCGGTGACGCAAAGGCCCAGGACAAGCGGCAGAACGCGCCGGGCGAGTTCGATTTCTACGTGCTGTCGCTGTCATGGTCGCCCTCCTTCTGCGAGGAAGCGGCCGAGCGCGGCGGCCGCTCACAGATGCAGTGCAGCGGACGACCCTATGCCTTCGTGGTGCATGGGCTGTGGCCGCAATATGAAAGCGGCTTCCCCGAATATTGCCAGCGGCCGGCACCGCGGCTGAACCGCAGCATCGTCTCTTCGATGCTCGACTTGATGCCGGCGCCGGGCCTGATCTTCAACGAATGGGACAAGCACGGCACCTGCTCCGGGCTCGAGGGCCGCAGCTATTTCGAGACGATCCGCAAGGCGCGCGCCGCGATCAAGATCCCGGCCGAATATCTTGATCTGTCGCAGGCCAAGACCGTGGCGCCGGCGGAGATCGAGGACGCCTTCATCAAGGCCAACCCCGGCCTCAGCGATGCCGCCATCTCGGTCACCTGCAACCGGACCCGGCTCTCCGAGGTCCGCATCTGCCTCAGCAAGGACCTGCAATTCCGCGCCTGCGACGAGATCGAACGCCGCGCCTGCCGCCGCGACCAGGTGACGATGCCGCCGATCAGGGGTGGATAGTTCCCGTCATTGCGAGGAGCCCGCGACAAAATTGCGAAGCAATTTTGCGCTGGCGACGAAGCAATCCAGACTGCCTCCGGGGTAAGATTCTGGATTGCTTCGCTGCGCTCGCAATGACAAGGGGTTGGGATCGCGCGAGACAACATAGTCTGGTCCCATGAACTACCGCCACGCCTTCCACGCCGGCAACTTCGCCGATGTCATCAAGCACATCGTGCTGGCGCGCATCCTCACTTATTTGCAGGACAAGCCGGCGGCGCTCCGCGTCATCGACACCCATGCCGGCGCCGGTCTCTACGACCTCGGCAGCGACGAGGCACGCCGCGGCGGCGAGTGGCTGACCGGCATTGCACGGCTGATGCAGGCGCGCTTGTCGAACGAGACCGCGGCGCTGACCAAACCCTATCTCGACATCGTCCGCGCCTTCAATCCGAAGGGAGAGCTCAAGGCCTATCCGGGCTCGCCGCTGATCGCGCGCGGCCTGCTCAGGCCGCAGGACCGCCTCGTCGCCTGTGAGCTCGAGCCGAAGGCACGCAAGGCGCTGATCGACGTGCTGCGCCGCGACGAACAGGCGCGCGTGGTCGATCTCGACGGCTGGATGGCACTGCCGGCCTTCGTGCCACCGAAGGAGCGGCGCGGCCTCGTGCTGATCGACCCGCCGTTCGAGGCCAAGGACGAATTCGAGCGGCTCGGCGAGGCCTTCGCGACAGCTTTCGCGAAATGGCCGACCGGTATCTACGTAATCTGGTATCCGGCCAAGAACCGGCGCGCCACCGACACGCTGGCGCAAACGGTGGCGCGGCTCGCAGCCGCAGCAAAGCCGCCCGGAAAATGCCTGCGCCTCGAATTCAGCGTGGCGCCGCAGCTCGATGGCGCGGCCCTCACCTCCGCCGGTCTTCTGATCGTCAACCCGCCCTACACGCTGCACGGCGAGCTCAAGACGATCCTGCCAGAGCTCGAAATGCCGCTCGGCCAGGGCGGCGCTGCCAGATTCCGATTGGAGGTGCCGAGGCCGTAACACTCCGGCATTCTTGGGAAAAATATGCAGGAGCGGTAGTCAATCTGCGAAGAACCGTATTATGCTGTTGCCGTGACTGGCTTTACGTTCCGCTTCCGCGAATGGTTGCGGCGGAGTGAAGGCCTAAGAAAGATCCGGCCGGACCGATGAGGTCCGCCCAAGGATGGCCAGCTCCCGGGCTTCGTAAGGTCCGGTCATGTCGTGACGTGAGTCTGCGTCGCGGCGGAGGAGCAATGAGGGGGAGTTTCCCGATGGCCATGACGGGAACGGTCAAGTTCTTCAACGGTGAGCGCGGCTACGGCTTCATCAAGCCCGACGACGGCGGCCGCGACGTCTTCGTTCACATCACCGCGGTGGAGCGGGCGGGACTGAAGGACCTTGCCGAAGGACAGCGTATTACGTTCGAAGTCGAACCGGACAAGAAGGGGAAGGGACCGAAGGCGGTCAATTTGGTCATCCTCTCCTAGCGAGCCTGGCTTAAAAAAAATCCCGGCCGCGAGCGGCCGGGAGGTTGGTCCGGTATTTTCTTCTTCAGCTATCAGAAGTGATAGTTCACGCCTGCGCGGACAACGCTGGCGCTATAGCCGTTTGACACGCCCGTAATTGCGAACTGACTCGTCGACAGGTCGATGTAGAGATATTCGAGCTTGGCACTCCAGTTCGGCGCAAGGCCGACTTCCGCGCCGGCACCGATGGTCCAGCCGGCGGTGGTGTGCGACTCCGTCCAGCCGAAGGTCTGCGCGCGCAGCTCGCCGAAGGCGAGGCCGGCGGTGCCGTAGAACAGCACGTTGCTGAAGGCATAGCCGGCGCGGCCGCGCAGGGTGCCGAACCACGGATTGGAGAACTTCCAAGGCGCGAAGGTATCGTCGGCACCGGCGGCCTGGATGTCGCCCTCCACGCCAAACACCCAAGGGCCGTTCTGGAAATTATAGCCGGCCTGCACGCCGCCGACGAAGCCCGAGGGCTTTGAGGGATTGTTGTCGACCGAGCCCCATTCGTATCCGATGTTGCCGCCCAGATAAGGACCAGCCCAGCTATACGCATTGAGCGGCTGATTGACTGTATAGGGCGCGCGCTGCCCGTAATTGAGATCGGCGGCCCCGGCCGAAGCTGTCCAGCCGGCTGCAGCCAACGCGGCTGCGCCCACAACGAGCCCCTTCATCACACACTCCAACGCAACTGCCGTCCCCGCGATGCCTGCGCTGCCGCGCAAGGCCAGACCGCATGGTTACGGAACCACCACTTTTTCGCGTAAGATTTATCGAGAGTTCTAAGTTAAAGGGCTGTTAAGCCGGGTTACCGCGCTGTTAACAGGCTTAAGCAAGCGTTACCGGGAACTGCGCCCGCCATCCTGTGCGTGCGCCACGGCCGGAACTTCAAATCGGCAACCCCAGCGCCTAAATTCGTACCATGGTTCACGATTCCCCCGACAACCCGGACGACGCACGCGCGCGCAAACCGGTGCGCTCCACCGCGCCGGACGCCCCGCCCCGGGAAGCGGAAATGGCACCACCCGACCTCGATCCCGCGACAGCGAGCGGCGATGACGAGGACGATGCGCGGTTGCCGGATATCCTGGAAGAGAGCGGCGCGGTCGGCGAGGGACCGCTGGCGACCGGTCATGAGGCGATCGAGCGCGCGGTCCGGCTCGCCCCCACCTCGGCCGGCGTCTATCGCATGCTCAATGCGAACGCGGACGTGCTCTATGTCGGCAAGGCCAAGAACGTCAAAAAGCGCCTGTCCAATTACGCGCGCCAGAGTGCGCCGCAGCCGGCGCGCATCCTGCGCATGATCGCCGCCACGGTGACCGTGGAGATCGTCTCGACCAACACCGAGACGGAAGCACTGCTGCTGGAAGCCAACCTCATCAAGCAGCTGCGGCCGCGCTTCAACGTGCAGCTGCGCGACGACAAGTCGTTTCCCTACATCCTGATCACCGGCGACCATTGGGCGCCCCAGATCCTGAAGCACCGCGGCGCGCAGACGCGGCCCGGCCGCTATTTCGGCCCGTTCGCCTCGGCGGGCGCCGTGAACCGCACCATCACCGCACTGCAGCGCGCGTTCCTGATCCGCTCCTGCACCGATTCGTTCTTCGAGAGCCGTACCCGGCCCTGCCTGCTCTACCAGATCCGCCGCTGTGCCGGCCCCTGCACCCGCGAGATCGACTTTCCCGGCTATACGACGCTGGTGCGCGAGGCGACCGACTTCCTCTCCGGCAAGAGCCATGCGGTGAAGCAGGAGCTCGCCGGCGAGATGGAGAAGGCCTCCGGCGAGCTCGAATTCGAGCGCGCCGCGCTCTACCGCGACCGCCTCGCTGCGCTGTCGGCGATCCAGTCGCAGCAGGGCATCAATCCGCGCACGGTCGAGGAAGCCGACGTGTTCGCCATCCACCAGGAGGGTGGCTTCTCCTGCGTCGAGGTGTTCTTCTTCCGCACCGGACAGAACTGGGGCAACCGCGCTTATTTTCCGCGTGCGGAAAAGACATTTACCCCGGAGGAAGTGCTCGGCTCCTTCCTCGCCCAGTTCTACGACGACAAGCCGCCGCCAAAGAACATCCTGCTCTCGCACGAGATCGAGGAGAGCGAGCTGCTCGCCAATGCGCTGTCGATCAAGGCCGGCCACAAGGTCGAGGTCACCGCTCCCAAGCGCGGCGAGAAGAAGGAGCTCGTCACCCACGCGCTCACCAATGCGCGCGAGGCACTCGGCCGCAAGCTCGCGGACACCGCAACGCAGAGCCGCCTGCTCGAGGCCATGGCCGCGACGCTGAACCTGCCACACGTGCCCAAGCGCATCGAGGTCTACGACAACAGCCACATCCAGGGCACCAACGCGGTCGGCGCCATGATCGTCGCCGGCCAGGACGGCTTCGTGAAGAACCAGTACCGCAAGTTCAACATCAAGTCGGAAGGACTGACGCCCGGCGACGACTACGCCATGATGCGCGAGGTGCTGGAGCGACGCTTCAAGCGCCTGATCAATCCGCCCGAGGAGGGCGTGACCAAGGCCAAGGACGACGATTTCCCGCAATGGCCCGACCTCGTCATCATCGACGGCGGCCGCGGCCAGCTCAACGCCGTCCGCGAGATCTTTGCCAATCTCGGCCTGACCCAGGTGTCGCTGATGTCGGTCGCGAAAGGGCCGGACCGGGATGCGGGCCGCGAGACCCTGTTCATGCCGGAGCGCGAGGCGATCAAGCTGGAGCCGCGCGATCCCGTGCTCTATTTCATCCAGCGCCTGCGCGACGAGGCCCACCGCTTCGTCATCGGCTCGCACCGCAAGCTGCGCAAGAAGGACATCCGCGAGGCCGGTTTGCAGGAGATCCCGGGCATCGGCCCGTCACGCAAACGTGCCTTGCTGCATCATTTCGGAACCCTGAAGGAGATCGAACGTGCCTCGATCGCCGATCTCGGCAAGGTTCCGGGGGTCAGCGCCGAGAGCGCCCGCAGGATTTTCGAGTATTTCCATCCCCAGCCGGGATGAACTAAAGGGGGACCGCGGTCATATGATCGTTGCGTCCGCGCCTCATTTGAGGAGCGGAACGGTTGACGTTCAGGCACCAGCGGTATTGGTAGGACGGATGAACATCGCAACGACACGAGGGGCAACCAGGCGCTCGATGTCCCTTCCCAACATCCTGACCTACGGCCGGATCGCCGCGATCCCGGTCGTGGTCGGATGCATTTACGCGCAGTCGATCGTGGATGGGCCGTTGTGGCTGCGCTGGGTAGCGGTGGCCATCTTCATCGGCGCCGCGGTGACAGATTACCTCGACGGCTATTATGCGCGAATCTGGAATCAGCAATCGGCGTTCGGCCGGATGCTCGATCCGATTGCCGACAAGCTGCTGGTCGCCTCGTGCCTGCTGATGCTGGCCGCCGACGGCATCATCCATGGCTGGTCGCTGTGGGCTGCCATCGTGATCCTGTGCCGCGAGATCCTGGTCTCAGGCCTGCGCGAGTACCTCGCCGCGCTGCGCGTCAGCGTGCCCGTGACCAAGCTCGCCAAATGGAAGACCACGGTTCAGCTCGTCGCCATCGGCTTCCTGCTCGCTGGTCCGGCCGGCGATGAGGTGGTGCCGGTGGTGTCGATGATCGGACTGGCGCTGCTGTGGGCTTCGGCGATCCTCACCATGTACACCGGCTACGACTATTTCCGTGCCGGCATCCATCACCTCATCAAGGAGGACGAGGGATGAAGGTGAAGTATTTCGCCTGGGTGCGCGAGCGCGTCGGCAAGGCCGAGGAGATGATCGAGCCGCCCGCGACGGTGCGCACCATCGAGGAGCTGATCGCCTGGCTGTCCGGCCGGAGCGAGGCCTATGCCTACGCCTTCGAGAAGCCGAAGGTGATCCGCGCCGCGATCGATCATGCCCATGTCAAGCAGGACACCGCGATCGCGGGCGCCCGCGAGATCGCGTTCTTCCCGCCGATGACCGGCGGCTAGGCCATGACCTCCGCTGTCACCACCTGCCCCGTCACCATCCGCATCCAGGAGGATGATTTCGACATTGCGCGCGAGATCGCGATCCTGACCAAGAGCCGTACCGACATCGGCGCGGTCGTGAGCTTCTCCGGCATCTGCCGAGCCGACGAGGACAGCGCGAAGATCGCCGCGCTCACGCTCGAACATTATCCGGGCATGGCGGAAGAAGAGATCAAGCGTCACGTCGACGAGGCGATTTCGCGCTGGCCGCTGAACGGCGTCACGGTGATTCACCGTGTCGGCCGCTTCATGCCCGGCCAGAACATCGTGCTGGTGCTGACTGCCTCGCAACACCGCCAGGCCGCGTTCCAGGCGGCCGAGTTCCTGATGGATTATCTCAAGACGAGCGCGCCGTTCTGGAAGAAGGAAGAGAGCGAAGCCGGCACCGGCTGGGTCGAGGCCCAGGCCCGCGACGACGAAGCCGCCGCACGCTGGACCCGATCCTGATGGCAAGAGCAACCAAAAAGACCGCGCGCGGCCGCGCCGCGCCAAGACTTGCGAAGGTCGGTCCGGGTGAGCTTCTCACGCTGCTCGATTTCGTCCGCTATGCGGTGAGCCGCTTTGTCGAAGCCGAGCTCGCCTTTGCCCACGGCACGACCGATCCGGTTGCTGAGGCGGCCTTCCTGGTCAGCGAGGCGCTGCATCTCAATCCCGAACAGTTCGAGATTTTTGCCAACGCGCGCGTCACGGTCGCCGAGGGCAAGACCATCCTCGATCTCATCCATCGGCGCGTCACCACGCGCAAACCGGCCGCCTACCTCGTCAACAAGATCTACATGCGCGGCCTACCCTTCTATGTCGACGAGCGCGTCATCGTTCCGCGCTCCTTCATTGGCGAACTGCTGGATTCGCATTTCGGCGGCGACGGCGCTGCCGGATCGCTGATCGACGATCCCACGGCCGTCGAGCGCGTACTCGATCTCTGCACGGGATCGGGATGCCTCGCCATCCTCGCCGCGCATCATTTTCCGAACGCTGCGGTCGATGCCGTCGACGTCTCCAAGGGCGCGATCGAAGTCGCCACGCGGAATGTCGGCGAATACGGGCTCGAGGACCGGATCAGCCTGTATCGCGGCGACCTGTTCGCCCCGCTCGGCGATGCACGCTACGACCTGATCATCACCAATCCGCCCTATGTCGATGCCGAAGGCATGGCCGCGCTGCCACCGGAGTGCCGGGCCGAACCAAAACTCGCCTTCGACGGCGGCGCTGACGGCCTCGACGTGGTGCGCCGCATCCTGCGCGAGGCGCCCGATCACCTGACGCCGGATGGCGGGTTGATCTGCGAGATCGGGCGCGGCCGCGAGCTGGTCGACGAGGCCTTTCCGGAACTGCCGTTGCTCTGGCTGGACACCGAAGACTCCGAGGCCGAAGTGTTCTGGATCGCAGCCGCCGATCTCGGCTGATCCTCTCCAGCGCGCCCGCTCCCTCGGAACAAGTCAAATTCCGCCACGTTCATCCCCCGACGAATTTCGTGGCTCTCGGAGGATGTCCGCATGCTCGCGCCATCGGGCGAATTGCTGCGCGCTGGCGTGGCGCTCAAGCTCAACCATCTCAAGCGAGCCACGCAATCGTACTTGCGCGACCGCACCAGCCAGGCCACCAGACGCGCGACGTCCTACGCGGTTGCAGCCGGCCTGTTTGCGGTGGCCGGGCTGTTCGTCATCGCGGCCCTCTTTGTCGGTCTGATCGCCCTGTATCGCTGGGTTGAGATCACCTACGGGCAATTCTGGGGTTTCGGTGCTGTCGGTGCAGTGCTGCTGGTGCTGGCGGCGGTCTGTGCCGGCATCGCCATGACGATGATGAAGCGGCCGGCCAAGCCGGTCGTGCCGCTCGCGAGCCGCGTGCGCGTTGCGATCACCACCCCGCGGATTCCTCGTGGAACGATCAAGGAGGCCGTGAAGGAGGTCGCAACGACGATCCCCCTCGTGCCGCTTGCGCCCGGCGAACGCGGTCATGGCAGCAAAGCCTGGCCGAACCGCGCCAACCGTCCCGTGCAACTGGGCCTGATGCTCGCAGCCGTCGGCCTGGTCGGGCTTACGGCCGCACGCCGGCGGCGCCATAGGCACAGTCTGGAGGCGTGAGTGGTGGTACGGCGCTCCGAGCAGATGGACAGCTGGTTGCTGGTGGCGGCCACGGCCGTCTTCGTGCTCACCGCCGAGCGCTACTTCCAGGACTCCGGCATGGTCCGCTCGGGGCCCCCGCAGGACCACCGCAAAGGAGAGGCGAATTCACCGGAAACCGACCCAGGGCGCGCAGCCGTGCAGCCCGGCAATGGCCGCCGCGCGAAGAGCCCCCTCACGATCCCCTGGGCTGGCTGGAAGGATATCTTCTGGCGCACCTATCAGCGCATCGACGAGGATCGCCTGCTCGCGACAGCGGGCGGCGTCGTGTTCTTCGGGCTGCTCGCGATCTTTCCGGCCGTGACCGCGCTGGTCTCGTCCTACGGGCTGTTCGCCGATCCCTCCACGATCAGCGATAACCTCCAGAAGCTGGCGATGATGCTTCCCGAAGGTACCTTCCAGATCGTCGAGGAGCAGGTCGGGCGTGTGGTCTCGAAGGGCAGCACGGCGCTGGGTGCCACCTTCCTGTTCGGCCTTGTGCTCGCGATCTGGAGCGCCAATGCCGGCGTCAAGGCGATCTTCGACGCCCTCAACGTCGCCTATGAGGAGCGCGAGAAGCGAAGCTTCATCCGGCTCAATATGGTGTCGCTGGCCTTCACGGTCGGCGGCATCATGGCGCTGTTGCTGATGGTGGCTGCCGTCGTCGCCCTCCCGCTCGCGCTCAATCACCTCGGCCTGGCGCCTGAAAGCAAATTGATCGTGGCGCTGGCACGATGGCCGCTGCTGTTCCTGATCCTGCTCGTTGCGCTCGCCATCCTCTACCGCTTTGCGCCCAGCCGCGAAGCGCCGCGCTGGCAATGGCTGAGCCTCGGCGCGGTGGCGGCGGCCATCCTCTGGATCGCCGGCTCGGCACTGCTGTCCTGGTATCTCTCGGAATTCGCCAATTACAACGCGACCTACGGCTCGCTCGGTGCGGCGATCGGCCTGATGATGTGGATGTGGGTGTCGGCGATCGTCATCATGTTCGGAGCCGAGCTGAACTCGGAGATCGAACGGCAGACCCTGCGCGACACGACCACCGGGCGGCCGAAGCCGCTCGGCAGCCGCGAGGCCGTCTCGGCCGATACGGTCGGCGCCGCCGCACCGGCCTGACGCCATGACGGTCCTGAACGCGCGTGCTGGAGGCGCTATCCCCTCGAATCAACAATGATGTTAAGGTCATGCTGCTTGGGGGAGCATGAGGCGTGACGGGTCGGACGGCGGCCCGTGTTTTCCCGGGTAAGACAGTCAGCTCTTGAGGCGTAACGCGCGGCATGATTCGCATTTCGACGATCTTCATCGCCATCTGCATGGTTCTGGTCGCGGCCTCGCTCGGGCTGATGCTCTATTCGGTGGCCGGCATCAGCGGAACCGAGTCCGCGATCGTAGCACTGACCGCACTGACCTTCCTGATCCTCTACAACGCGGTGTCGATGCGGCTGCGCGACCGCAGCGACGTCGGCGGCCAAATCGCCGACCTCTCGCGCGGCACCGCCGACCTCGCCCGTCAGGTGGCCGAGTTCGGCCGCCGGCTTGCGGCGGTCGAGGGACGCATCGCCTCGTCCAATTCGACCAATTCCGACCGCATCCAGTCGGTGGTCGGCGAGATCAACGAGCTCGGCGGACTGGTCAGGCAGCTCGCGACCACCGTCTCGGCGCATGAGGACCTGCTGGCTGGCGGCGCTCCGGTATCAGCCGCAAGCCCGGTCGAGAAGCAGGATCCGGTGGCGCCGCTCGACCTGATCGCGACGATCGACGAGCGGCCGGCTGCCCCGTCACCGTTGCCCGTGGCGCCCCCGCCTCCCGCAGCGCAGCCGCGGCCCCCACAGGCGGTCCCGACCCAGGTCGCCAACGGCCGCAACCAGACCCAATTGCTGGCGACGCTGCGCAACGCGATCGACGAGAACCGCATCGACATCTTCCTCCAGCCGATGGTGACGCTGCCGCAGCGCAAGGTGCGGTTCTACGAGGCCGTGACGCGCCTGCGCGACGAGCGCGACCAGCTGATCGCCGCCGAGGAGTTCATCAGCATCGCGGAAGCCTCCGGGCTGATCGGGCGCATCGACAATATGGTGATGCTGCGCTGTGTGCAGGTGCTGCGGCGCCTGATGGTGCGCAACAAGGATGTCGGCGTGTTCTGCAATGTCGCGGCCTCCACGCTCGGCAATTCCACCACCTTCGCGCAATGCCTCGACTTCCTCGAAGCCAACCGGGCGCTGGCGCCCTCGCTGGTGCTGGAGTTCAAGCAGTCGACCTTCCGCAACCTCGGCCCGGCCGAGACCGAGAATCTCGCCGCACTCGCCCAGCGCGGCTACCGCTTCTCGATCGACCATGTCACGGATTTGCGCATCGAGCCGCGCGAGCTCGCCGACCGCGGCGTGCGCTTCATCAAGGTGCCGGCCACGCTGCTGCTCGATCCGAAGCAGGCCTCGGCCTCGGACATCCATCCGTCCGACCTCTCCGACCTGCTCGGCCGCTTCGGCATAGACCTGATCGCCGAGCGGATCGAGGGCGAGCGCGCGGTGGTCGACCTGCTCGATTATGACGTGCGGTTCGGCCAGGGCTTTCTGTTCGCACCGCCCCGGCCATTGCGGCCGGAAGGGGCATCTGCTACCGGCGGGGCCTCGCCGACCCAGGCGCAGGACATCCAGGGATCCAATGGCTCCGGCACACCCAGCTCAGGCGCAACGTCTTCAGCGCCTCCGCCACAACGCATCACCGGCAACGCGGCGCTCGCGCGCCGCATCTGATCGGCCGCGCGCATCATGACCACGTTGCATTTTGCCGAAAGCCTGCGCGAGCTCGTGGGTGGCGTTGACGTCGTGCTCAGTGACATCTGGGGCGTGGTCCATAACGGTCTCGAATCCTTCCCCGAGGCCTGCGAGGCGCTGCATACCTATCGCAGCCGCGGCGGCACGGTGATCCTGATCACCAACGCACCGCGCCCGGCCGACTCCGTGCAGCGGCAATTGCGCAAGCTCGGTGTCGCGGACGAGACCTATGACGCGATCGTCTCGTCGGGCGACCTGACGCGGCTCTATGTCGCCGAGCATCCCGGCCGCAAGATGTTCTGGCTCGGCCCCGAGCGCGACAACTCGATCTACCGTGGCCTCGATGCGGCGACCGCTCCGCTGGAGGAAGCCGATTACATCGTCTGCACCGGCCTCTATGACGACGAGACCGAGACGGCGGAAGACTATCGCGGCATGATGCTGAAGGCGCGCGAGCGCAAGCTGACGCTGGTCTGCGCCAACCCCGACATCGTGGTCGAACGCGGCGACCGGCTGATCTATTGCGCCGGCGCCATCGCCGAGCTCTACCGTGAGCTCGGGGGCGAGGTGATCTTCTACGGCAAGCCGCACCGGCCGATCTATGAGCGCGCGATGGCGCTCGCCGGCGAACGCCAGGGCCACCAAATTGATCGCAAAAAGGTCTTGGCGATCGGCGATTCCGTCCGCACCGATCTCACCGGCGCGCGCGAGTTCGGCATCGACTGCCTGTTCGTCACCCGCGGCATCCATGCCGAGGAGTTCGAGGGTCTCGACCAGCTCGACCCGGCATCCGTGATGGAATTGTTCGGCCATCCGCCGAAGGCGCTGATGCGCGAATTGAAGTGGTGACACGACACGAGCTTGGACGAATTGCAGGGCTCCAGACCTCGTCATGGCCGGGCTTGACCCGGCCATCCACGCCGTCCTTCGCATGTCCAAGAACGTGGATGCCCGGGACAAGCCCGGGCATGACGATCTCAATGGATGACTGTTTTCAGGCCAGGCGCCCTTACGCGCTCGCCATGTCCGGGAAGACCGCCTCGATCTTGGTCTTCAGCGTCGCCGCGTTGAACGGCTTGACGATGTAGTTGTTCACGCCGGCCTTCTTGGCCGCGATCACGTTCTCGGTCTTGGACTCGGCCGTGATCATGATGAAGGGCGTGGTGGCGAGGTTCGGATCCGCGCGCACTTCGCGCAGGAGGTCGTAACCCGTCATCGGCTCCATGTTCCAGTCGGAGATCACGAGCCCGTACTTCTTGCCGCGCATCTTGTTCAGCGCTGCCGAACCGTCGCTGGCATCATCGATGTTCTCGAAGCCAAGCTGCTTCAGCAGATTCCTGATGATACGGATCATGGTGCTGTAGTCGTCCACCACCAGAACCGGCATCGACAAATCAACCGCCATCTCGACTCCCCCAACGCAAACCCAGGAATATTACGATCGGATCTGCCAGGCCCGGAGCCCGGCAGTTCCACGCTCAAGGACTAGCATCAAGGCGTTAAACAGCGCGTTAACTGCGGGCGCCCCCAAAGGACTGAAATCGTGTTCGATGTCTCGGCTCCCCCGCTTGACTTCGTCAGGCCGGTCGAGCCACGGTCCCGACCGGTCCTGCCGCTTCGAGAATTCCCCTGATGGCTCCGCATTTTACCGTCATCCGCGACACCACGCCGGACTCTGCGATTCCGAGGGGCGCCGTGGTCGCCATGGGCAATTTCGACGGCGTCCATCTCGGTCACCGCGCCGTGATCGCGGCCGCCCTGGAAATGGGCCGGGCGCATGGCCGTCCTGCGCTGGCATTGACCTTCGAACCCCATCCGCGGCGGTTTTTCAGCCCCAACACCCCGCAATTCCGCCTGACGGATGAGCCGGCCAAACTGCGACTTTTGGCCGGCACCGGCCTTGCCGGCGCCGTGGTCATGACTTTCGACAAGGCGCGCGCCGGAACCAGCGCGCAAGACTTCATTCACCATGACCTGATCGGACGCCTCGGCGTCAGCGGCATCGCCGTCGGTTACGACTTCCATTTCGGCAAAGGTCGCGTCGGCTCGCCGAGCCTGCTGGTCAACGAGGCGCCCCGGCTCGGCATCGAGGTCGACGTGCAGCCCCATGTCGATATCGACGAGCGGCCGGTCTCCTCCAGCGCGATCCGAATCGCCCTCGCCGAGGGCCAGCTCGACGAAGCCACCACCATGCTGGGCGCGCCCTGGTTCATCACCGGCGAGGTGATCCACGGTGAGAAGCGCGGCCGCGACCTCGGCTATCCCACCGCCAACATCCGTCTGGATGCCAATTGCGGCCTGAAGCACGGCATCTACGCCGTGCGGGTCGGTCGCGGCGCCGAGCGCCTCGACGGCGTGGCGAGCTTCGGCCGCCGCCCGACTTTCGACAATGGCGCGCCGCTGCTGGAAATCTTCCTGTTCGACTTCAAGGGCGATCTCTACGGGCAGGCGCTCGACTGCGCCTTCGTCGGCTTCATCCGCGAAGAGCTGAAATTCGACAGCCTGGAGGCCCTGATCCGCCAGATGGACGACGATTCCGCCCGCGCCCGCGCCATGCTGGCCGCCGCCCCGGACGCGTTTCCGAAGCTTGGCGCGATCGATTAAGCCGGAAACCGGGCCACCCGAACCTTTGCGCTTCCCCCGCCCGGCTGCTATGGAGAGCCCATGTTTGCGCGGCGCATCATAGCGATTAGCGGCCCGGCTTCCGCCTGAGCCTTCGGCTTGGCGCAAGACCGGGATGTTGTCGTTTCACCCCCGCGATTCCTTATCGCTATCCGTTTTCCCGCGCCCCTTCCGAGCCAGTCAGCCTCATGTCCGAAAAGCCGCAGAAGTCCCAAAAGTCTGAAGTCAAAGACTATTCGAAAACCCTGTTCCTGCCGCAGACCGAATTTCCGATGCGCGCCGGCCTGCCGCAGCGCGAGCCGGAGATCCTCAAGCGGTGGTACGAGATCGGCCTCTACGAGAAGCTGCGCGAGAGCGCCAAGGGTCGCGCCAAATTCGTCCTGCATGACGGCCCGCCCTACGCCAACGGCAACATCCATATCGGCACGGCGCTGAACAAGATCCTGAAGGATCTCGTCACCAAGAGCCAGCAGATGCTCGGCTTCGATTCCAACTACGTGCCGGGCTGGGACTGCCACGGCCTGCCGATCGAGTGGAAGGTCGAGGAAGAGCACTATCGCAAGAAGGGCAAGCAGAAGCCCGACTTCCGCGACAGTGTCGCGATGATCGATTTCCGCAAGGAATGTCGCGCCTATGCCACGCACTGGCTCGGCGTGCAGCGCGAGGAGTTCAAGCGCCTCGGCGTGATCGGCGACTGGGACCATCCCTACGCCACCATGAGCTATCCCGCCGAAGCCCAGATCGCGCGCGAGCTGATGAAGTTCGCCGCCAACGGCACGCTCTATCGGGGCTCCAAGCCGGTGATGTGGAGTGTGGTCGAGAAGACCGCGCTGGCCGAAGCCGAGGTCGAATACGAGGACTACACGTCCGATACGGTGTGGGTGAAGTTTCCGGTGACCTCGCCCGCGCACGGCGCGCTCGCCTCCGCAAGCGTCGTGATCTGGACCACGACGCCCTGGACGCTGCCGGGTAACCGCGCCATCTCGTTCTCGCCGAAGATCGCCTACGGCCTGTACAAGGTGACGGACGCGCCCGCCGACAATTGGGCCAAGACCGGCGATCTCCTCATCCTCGCCGACGCGCTCGCTGAAGAAGTCTTCAAGCAGGCGCGCGTGACGGCCTATGAGAAGGTCCGCGAGGTCCCCGGCGACACCATGGACGCGATCGAATGTGCCCATCCGCTGAAAGGCCTAGCCGGCGGCTACGACTTCATCGTCCCGCTACTGCCCGGTGATCACGTCACTGATGACACCGGCACCGGCTTCGTGCACACGGCGCCCGGCCATGGCCGCGAGGACTTCGACGCGTGGATGGCGCAGGCGCGCGATCTCGATGCGCGCGGCATCAACACGGCAATCCCCTATACCGTCGACGAGAACGGCGCCTACACCGATCATGCGCCGGGCTTTGCCGGCAAGCGGGTCATCAACGACAAGGGCGAGAAGGGCGACGCCAACGAGGCCGTGATCAAGGCGCTCGTCGAAAGACGCATGCTGCTCGCGCGCGGCCGGCTGAAGCATCAATATCCGCATTCCTGGCGCTCCAAGAAGCCGGTGATCTTCCGCAACACGCCGCAATGGTTCATCGCGATGGACAAGGACGTTGCCGCTGACGGCAAGACCAAGTCCGGCGACACGCTCCGCGCGCGCGCGCTGCACGCGATCTCGGTGACGCAATGGGTGCCGCCGTCGGGCGAGAACCGCATCAACGGCATGATCGAGGCCCGGCCCGACTGGGTGATCTCGCGCCAACGCGCCTGGGGCGTGCCGATTGCCGTGTTCGTGCGCGAGAAGGGCGACGGCTCCGCCGAGATCCTCCAGGACGAGGCCGTCAATACGCGCATTGGTGAAGCTTTCAAGAAGGAAGGCGCGGACGCCTGGTATGCGAAGGGAGCGCGCGAGCGCTTCCTCGGGTCCCGCGCGAATGAAGACTGGCAAAAGGTCGACGACATTCTCGACGTCTGGTTCGATTCCGGCTCGACGCACGCCTTCGTGCTCGAAGACCCCGCGCATTTCCCCGGCCTTGCCGGCATCAAGCGCAAGGTCGATGGCGGCACCGACACGGTGATGTATCTGGAAGGCTCGGACCAGCATCGTGGCTGGTTCCACTCCTCGCTGCTGGAAAGCTGCGGCACGCGCGGTCGCGCGCCCTACGACATCGTGCTGACCCACGGCTTCACCCAGGCCGAGGACGGCCGCAAGATGTCGAAGTCGCTCGGCAACACCATCGAGCCGCAGGCCGTCATCAAGGAATCCGGCGCCGACATCCTGAGACTCTGGGTTGCGTCCTGCGACTACACCGATGACCAGCGCATCGGTCCCGAGATCCTGAAGAACACCGTCGAGACCTATCGCAAACTGCGCAACACCGTGCGCTGGATGCTGGGTACGCTGCATCACTATAAGCCGGTCGACGCGGTCGCCCCTACCGACATGCCCGAGCTCGAGCGGCTGATGCTGCACGAGCTCGCGATCCGCGCTGCCGCCATCGACAAGGCCTATCGGGAATTCGACTTCAAGAGCGTGGTGGCTGTTCTGTCCGCCTTCCTCAACAGCGAGCTGTCAGCCTTCTACTTCGACATCCGCAAGGACACGCTCTATTGCGATCCGCCCTCTTCGCTGACGCGCAAGGCGGCGCTGACCACCATCGACCTGTTGTGCGCCTCGATCCTGAAATGGCTGGCCCCGATCCTCAGCTTCACCGCGGAGGAAGGCTGGCGCATGTACCGGCCCGACGCCGAGCCGTCCGTGCATCTGACGCTGTTTCCGCACGATCTCGAAAGCTTGCGCGACGACAAGCTCGCGGCGAAGTGGGAGACGATCCGCAACGTGCGCCGCGTCGTCACCGGTGCGCTCGAGCTCGAACGCGCCGCCAAGAATATCGGCTCGTCGCTGGAGGCCTCGCCGGTGATCTATCTCGCCGACCGGGCCATGCTGGCGACGCTGTTCGACGTCGATCTCGCCGAAGTCTGCATCACCTCGAACTACGAGGTGCGTGAGGGCGAGGCGCCGGCTTCCGCGTTCCGTCTCGATGCCGTGCCCGGCGTCGCAGTCGTCGTCGAGAAGGCGGTCGGCACCAAATGCGCCCGCTCCTGGAAGATCTCACCGACGGTGGGCGAAGACCCCGAATACCCCGACGTCACCCCGCGCGACGCTCAGGCGCTGCGCGAATGGAAGGCGCTGGGCGTGGGGATTTAACAAGCCGTCGTCCCGGCCTAGTGCGCAATTGCGCACGGGGGCCGGGACCCATAACCACCGCAGCTAATCGTCGCGAAGGCTGATGACTCCGAGTCTTTCAAACAACCGCTGCCTCGGGGTATGGGTCCCGGCCTTCGCCGGGACGACGGCAGTATTTGCGGCGAGCATCCCGGCATGACCCCGCTCCGCGCCGGCATCATCTCCGCCCTGGTCACACTCGTCCTCGACCAGGCCTCCAAACTTTGGCTGTTGAATGTGCTCGACCTCGCTCATCGCGACGTGGTGCGGGTGACACCGTTCTTCGACCTGGTTCTGGCGTGGAACATCGGCATCAGCTTCGGCTGGCTCCAGAACGACGGCCAGGCGGCGCAGCTCGCGCTGATGGCCGTCAAAGCTATCGCGGTGGTCGCGCTGGCGATCTGGATGGCCCGCTCCCACACCCTTCTCGCGACCATCGCGCTAGGCTTGATCATCGGGGGCGCCATCGGCAATGGCATCGACCGCCTGGCCTATGGTGCGGTAGTGGATTTCGCCCTGTTTCACATCGAAATCGGCGGACATACCTATAATTGGTACGTGTTTAACCTCGCCGACGTGGCCATCGTTGCTGGTGTGGCGGCGCTATTGTATGATTCCTTCCTGGGGGTACCCGCCGCAAAAGCGCCCTGATCCCGGCCGATACGACCGGCAGGTGGAACCCGCTTTTGCAAGGGTCAGGCCGCGTGCGAGCGGCAAACTGCCACAATTTGGAACAGGTATGGTGATGCGCAGCTCGAAGACCAGCGGTTCAATGGTTCGAGACCCCAAATGGGGGTTCTGGCGGGCATTGAAATTGTCCGCTGTCGCGCTCGGCATCGGTCTCGTCATGTCGACCGGCGCCGCCCGCGCCGGTGACGACGACGAGGAAGACGACATGACCTTCGAAGAGAAGCTCATCGACAATCTGATGTCCGGCCTCGGCGCCAAGAGCATGGAGAAGCCCGGCATCGAGTACCGCGAGCGTTCGCCGCTGGTCGTGCCGCCCAAGCTCGACCTGCCGCCGCCGGCCGCCACCCAGGCCACGAATGCGCCGAACTGGCCGAAGGACCCCGACGAGAAGCGCCGCAAGGAAGCGATTGCCGCGCGCAAGAAAGCCACCAAGGCGACGGAGAACTGGCAGGCCGCCCGGCCCCTGACCCCCGCTGAGATGAAAGCGGGTGAGGTCGCCGCGGCCCCCCGCACCAGCAATGATCCCATCCAGCCGGGTACCAACGGCAACCCGTCACTCAGCCCCGCCGAGCTCGGATACAGCGGTGGTCTGTGGAACATGATGAAGGGCGGCAACAGCTCCGAAGAGAAGAAATTCGTTAGCGAGCCGCCGCGCCAATCGCTGGTCGAGCCCCCGCCGGGCTATCAGACGCCGTCGCCGAACTACGCCTATGGCGCCGGGCCTGACAAGTCGCGACGGACCTATTTCGACATCATGTCCGGCAAGGAGAAGGAACAATAACGTTCCTGTCGCGCCGCGACATCCTGACAGAACCGCACCCTGCGCCGGCGGCTCGTGCACGCCGGACGTGGTTCCTAAATTGCTTATCAGTAACTTGCCTCCGCGTTGAGTTCTCTGCTTCGTGACGCGAAGCCTCAGCCGCACGGTGTACCATGCCGTGCTTCCGAGCCGGACATCCGGATCTCGGCCTTTCACTAGGGATCATGATGTCCTCTTACCGATCGGCTGCCTGCCTCCTTGCCGCGCTGCTTTCGACGAGTGTCCTGACGGCCGGCGCGTCCCTCGCCCAGACTACGGTAACATCGGCCCCGCCCGCCAGCTTCACGCTCAGCAACGGCATGCAGGTCGTGGTGATCCCGGATCACCGCACGCCCGTGGTCACGGAGATGATCTGGTACAAGGTCGGCTCGGCCGACGAGACGCCAGGCAAATCCGGCCTCGCCCACTTCCTCGAGCACCTGATGTTCAAGGGCACCTCGAAGCATCCCGTCGGCGAATTCTCGCAGACCGTGCTCCGCGTCGGCGGCAACGAGAACGCCTCGACCTCGGTCGACTACACCAATTACTACCAGCGCGTTCCGCGCGAGCAGTTGCCGACCATGATGGAGTTCGAGGCCGACCGCATGACCGGCCTCATCCTCAAGGACGAGAACGTGCTGCCCGAGCGCGACGTCGTGCTCGAAGAGTACAACATGCGCGTCGCCAACAATCCGGACGCGCGGCTGAACGAGCAGATCATGGCCGCGCTCTATCTCAACCACCCTTACGGCCGGCCGGTGATCGGCTGGCACCAGGAGATCGAGAAGCTCGATCGCGAGGATGCGCTCGCCTTCTACCGCCGCTTCTACGCGCCGAACAACGCGATCCTGGTGATCGCCGGCGATGTGGACGCCGCTGAAATCCGCCCGCTGGTCGAGCGCAATTTCGCCGCCATCCCGGCGCAGCCCGCCATCCCGGCGCGGCGCATTCGTCCGCAGGAGCCGGAGCCGGCCGCACCGCGCACCGTCACGCTGGCCGATCCGCGGGTCGAGCAGCCGAACATGCGGCGCTATTATCTCGTGCCCTCGGCGACCACGGCCGCAGCCGGCGAGAGCGCGGCCCTCGACGTGCTTGCGCAGCTGATGGGCAGCGGCAGCAATTCCTATCTCTACCGCGCCCTCGTCGTCGACAAGCCGCTCGCGGTCTCGGCCAACGCCAGCTATTCGAGCATCTCGCTCGACCCGACCCAGTTCGCGATCTCGGCCGCACCGAAACCCGGCGTCAGCTTCGCAGATGTCGAGCAGGCGGTCGATGGCGTCATCGCCAATGTCGCGCAGAACCCGATCCGCGCCGAGGATCTGGAGCGGGTCAAGACCCAGCTCATTGCGGAAGCGATCTACGCCCAGGACAATCAGGCGGTGCTGGCGCGCTGGTATGGCGGCGCGCTGACCACGGGCCTGTCGATCGAGGACATCAGGAGCTGGCCCGACCGCATCCGCGCGGTCACCGCCGAGCAGGTTCGCGCCGTTGCGCAGAAATGGCTCGAGAAGAAGCGCTCGGTGACGGGCTATCTGATCAAGGACACCGCCACCGCCAAGCGCGAGGAGAAGCGTTCGTGACCTATCCCTTCCTTCGCGCGCGTCACTTCGCGCTGTCCTTCGTTACCGGCGCGGCCCTCGCACTGTCTGCGATCTCGCCGTCGCATGCAGCCGCAAAGATCCAGCACCTGATCTCGCCGGGCGGCATCGAAGCCTGGTTCGTGCAGGACGCAACCGTGCCGCTGATCGCCATGGAATATTCCTTCGCCGGCGGCTCGGCGCAGGATCCCAAGGACAAGTCGGGCGTCGCCAACCTCGTCGGCGACCTCCTCGACGAGGGCTCCGGCGATCTCGACTCCAAGACCTTCCATGAACGGCTCGACCGCCGCGCCATCGAGCTCTCCTTCAACGCCACCCGCGACACCCTCCGCGGCAGCCTGCGCATGTTGCGCGACAACAAGGACGAGGCCTTCGACCTGCTACGGATGGCTTTGACCTCGCCGCATTTCGACACCGCCGATGTCGAGCGCATCCGCTCGCAGGTCATCTCGGGGCTGCGCCGCGAGACCACCAATCCGACATCGCTGGCGAGCCGCAAGTTCCTCGAGGTCGCCTTCGGCGATCACCCGTACGGCCGGCAGACCAACGGCAACCTCGATAACGTGCCCACCATCACGGTCGCCGACTTGAAGGACTATGTCGGGCGCGTGCTCGCCAAGGATGGGCTGAAGATCGCGGTGGTCGGCGACGTCGATCCGGCCACGCTCGGCAAGCTGCTCGACCACACCTTTGGTAGCCTCCCCGCCAAGGCCAACCTCACGCCGGTCCCCGACGTCGAGGCCGCAAAGCCGCCGCAACGCGCCTTCGTGACGCTCGACGTGCCGCAGACCGTGATCACCTTCGGTGGCCCCGGCGTGAAGCGCAGCGATCCCAACTTCATGGCGGCCTATGTCGTCAACCACATCCTCGGCGGTGGTGGATTGTCCTCCCGGCTCTATCGCGAGGTCCGCGAGAAGCGCGGGCTGGCCTATTCCGTGTACGAATCGTTGCTGTGGATGGAGCATTCGGCGCTGTTCATCGGCAATACCGGCACGCGCGCCGACCGCGCCGGCGACACCATCGACGCCATCGAGAAGGAAGTCCGCCGCATCGCCGAGGAGGGCCCGACACAGAAGGAGCTCGATGAGGCCAAGTCCTACCTCAAGGGCTCGCAGATGCTGGCGCTGGACACCTCCTCCAAGCTGGCGCAGGCGCTGTTGCAGTATCAGCAGGACAAGCTGCCGATCGACTATATCGAGAAGCGCAACGCCATTGTCGATGCGGTGACGCTGGACGACGCCAAGGCCGCCGCGAAGCGCCTGTGGGATCAGGGCCTCCTCACCGTCATCGTCGGCCGCGCCCCGCAGGCCGCCGCGCAGCCGGTGGCGGTACCGGCGACGAAGTCGAACTGATCGGATAAAACGTCTCCTGGAATGGCCGCTCGCCGCCTCCGCCTGCGGCTTCGCCGGCCCAGCACTCAAAGCCCGGCGGAGCCATAGCGGAGCCGGGTGCCGGCCAATTTGCGCTTCCAGATGCACCATTGCCGAACTTGGACGCCCGCGATATGTCCGGACATCAGAAATGGTGCCCCATGCTGCGGATATCCCGCGATCTCGTCATCGACGAGGACGACATCGAGATCGGCTTTGTCCGCGCCTCCGGGCCCGGCGGACAGAACGTCAACAAGGTCGCGACTTCAGCGCAACTGCGCTTCGACACGCGCAAGCTGACCCTGCCGGAGGATGCCGCCATCCGGCTTGCCCGCATCGCCGGACAGCGCATGACCAAGGACGGCGTGATCGTGATCCACGCCCAGCGCTTCCGCACCCAGGAGCGCAACCGGCAGGATGCCATCGACCGGCTGGTCGAGATGCTGCGCGAGGCGATGGTGCGCCCGATCCCGCGGCGCGCGACACGGCCGACCTTCGCGTCCAAGCAGCGCCGGCTCGAAGGCAAGAAGCGGCGTAGCGACATCAAGGCGAAGCGCGGGCGCGGTTTCGACGATTGATCAAGCAAAAACCTTCGGTCGCGGAGCGACCGAAGGTTTGCCGGTTCGTAAGCTGGCGTCAGTAGCGCTTGCCGGGCGCAGCACCGCCCGTAGCCGCATCGTCGGCCGTGCCCTTACGTGTCGCGCTGCCAGTGGTTCCGGCGGTACCCTTACCCTTGGTCGACTTCATACCGACCTTCTCGCCGGCAGCCCCCTGCTGCGCGCCGACATCATCATCCTCGCTGCCCACCGTGCCGCCCTGCATGGGTTTGCTTTGCACGGTGCCTCCGGGCTTGACGCCAGATGACGTACCTTGCGCGAGAACAGGCGTCGCAATGAGGGCCGAGAGAGCGCATGCGATTGCAGAGGTCTTCACCAACTTCATCCATTTCTCCTGGATTTTTTCGCGATGAACGGCACGGCGGCATCCCTGCGCCGCTCGCCTGCACCGGACCAGTTCATCGCAAAGAGAGTTTGAACGGCGCGGTTGTGATGCAACCTGCGTCGTGTGGTCATCGTTTAGGGATTTCTGGGCGGTTTCGCGGAATTGTGCTCCTCATATGCGGCAGCGCGGAACACACGCCACGCGCGAGCCCCCGCTTGCAGCGAAACAGCCCGCTACTACCACCGCATCTCTGACGCCGCCTAGAGTTTGCGCACACTGACTTCGAGGTGGATGGGGCGAGCTCTTGGCGATGCGCGCAGTCGTGCTGGGATTGTGCACCGCGATGGTGCTGATGATGCGGGTTGCCGAGGCGCAGATGCCCTTGCCGGCGGCAAGACCGCTGGATGGCGCGACACTCTTCAAACAGCAATGCGCGGTGTGCCACACCACCAGCCTGTCGGAGCCGATGCGGCAGGGTCCGCCTCTGGTCAAGATCGTGGGCCGCCCCGCCGGCAAGCTCGATGGCTTTCGCTACTCGGAGAGTCTCGCGAAGGCCGACTTCGCCTGGGACGAGGCAAAGCTCGACGCCTGGCTGGCCAATCCTCAAGCGGTCGTCCCCGGCGTGGTCATGGCCTACCGGCAGGTAAAGCCGGAGACGCGCGCTGCCATCATCACTTATCTCAAGGAGCAGAACTGAATGGCAAAGCCCGTCCATTCCATGATCCGCGTGCGCGACGAAGCACGATCGCTCGACTTCTACAGGCGCGCCTTCGGCTTAGAGGTCGTCGACCATCTGAAATTCGCGGATTTCGCCCTGATCTATCTGCGTCATCCCTCCTCACCTTTCGAGGTCGAGCTGACGGTGAATTTCGATCGCAAGGAGCCGTACCAGCTCGGTGACGGCTACGGCCATCTCGCCGTCGTGGTCGAAGACCTCGACGCCGAACATGCCCGCTTCGAGCGCGAGCAGCTCGCGCCGGGCCCCTTACGCGATTTCAAGCACGACGGCAGGACGCTGGCGCGCTTCTTCTTCGTCAACGATCCCGATGGCTACAAGATCGAGGTGATCCAACGGGGCGGCCGTTTCAATTGACCAAATCACGATAATCCAAATCACAAGAATTGAAGGAGGACATGCCATGAGAGAAGTCGACCGTCGAAGCAAGCACAGCCGCCGCGTCTTTCTCAAGGGCGCGGCAACCGCCGTACCGGTCGCGGCCGTCGCGACCAGCGTCGGTGTCAGCATCGACATTGCCTGGGCAGATGAAGCGAGCACGCTGTCGCCTGCGACAATGAAGACACTGCTGAAGGTCGCGCGCGACATCTATCCGCACGATGTGCTCGGCGACAGTTACTACATCACCGCGATCAAGCCGTGGGATGGCAAAGCGGCCAAGGATCCCGCCGTCAAGGCGCTGATCAGCGACGGCATCACCCGGCTCGATCAGAACGCGCGCGATCGCCACAAAGTGGCTTACGCCGAGGTGCCCTGGGAAGCCGATCGCGTGGTGCTGCTGAAGGAGATCGAGCAGAGCGAGTTCTTCCAGAAGGTGCGCGGCGACCTCGTCGTCTCGCTCTACAACCAGAAAGAGGTCTGGCCGCGGTTCGGCTACGAAGGTTCCTCCGCCGAGCATGGCGGCTACATCAACCGCGGCTTTGCCGACATCGACTGGCTGCCGAAGGCTTAACGTCACCCAACGGTTCAGGAGAACGCATATGGCAAAATTCGATCTGAACGACTCCAGCGTTGTGGTGATCGTCGGCTCCGGCGCCGGCGGCGGCACGCTGGGCAACGAGCTCGCGCAGAAAGGCGTCAAGGTCGTCATTCTCGAGGCAGGTCCCCGCATCGAGAACCACGACTTCATCAACGACGAATGGGAGAGCTTCTCGCAGCTCGCCTGGACCGATGCGCGCACGACGTCAGGCACATGGCGCGTCGCCAAGGATTTTTCGGGTCTTCCCGCCTGGATCGTCAAGGCAGTCGGCGGCTCCACCGTGCATTGGGCCGGCGCCTCGCTGCGTTTCGACGAGCACGAGTTCAGGGTGAAGAGCACCTACGGCAACATTCCCGGCGCGAATCTGCTGGACTGGCCGGTCACGCTCGCGGAGATGGAGCCGTGGTACGCCAAGGCCGAGAACAAGATGGGCGTGACCCGCACCAACGGCATTCCCGGGCTTCCCGGCAACAATAACTTCAAGGTGCTGGAGGCCGGCGCGAAAAAGCTCGGCTACAAGACCGTGCACACCGGCAACATGGCGATCAACAGCCAGCCGCGCGACGGGCGCGGCTCCTGCCAGCAGATCGGATTCTGCTTCCAGGGCTGCAAATCCGGCGCGAAATGGTCGACGCTCTACACCGAGATCCCGAAGGGCGAGGCGACCGGCAATCTCGAAGTCCGCCCCGGCAGCATGGTGGTCAAGATCGAGCACGATGCGAGCGGCAAGGTGACCGGCGTCGTGTACGCCGACGAAAATGGCGCAATGCAGCGCCAGAAGGCGCGCATCGTCGCCGTCGCTGGCAATTCGATCGAAAGCCCGCGATTGCTGCTCAACAGCGCCTCGACCATGTTCCCCGATGGTCTCGCCAATTCGAGCGGCCAGGTCGGCCGCAACTACATGCGTCACATGACCGGCAGCGTCTACGCCGTGTTCGAAAAGTCGGTGCACATGTATCGCGGCACCACCATGGCCGGCATCATCCGTGATGAAGCCGCCAACAATCCGAAGCGCGGATTCGTCGGCGGCTACGAGATGGAGACGCTGTCGATCGGCCTGCCCTTCATGGCGGCATTCCTCAATCCCGGCGCCTGGGGCCGCCCGTTCACCTCAGCACTCGACGGTTATCCCAGGATGGCCGGCATGTGGCTGGTCGGCGAAGACATGCCCCAGGAGACCAACCGCATCACGCTCGACCCTGTCGTGAAGGACAAGTTCGGACAGCCGGTCGCGAGCGTGCATTTCGACGATCATCCCAACGACGTTGCAATGCGGGCCCACGCCTACAAGCAAGGCGCTGCAGTCTACGACGCCGTCGGCGCCACCGTGACCTATCCGACGCCGCCCTATCCGAGCACGCACAATCTTGGCACCAACCGGATGAGCGAGAAACCGCGGGACGGCGTGGTCAACAAGTTCGGTCAGAGCCACGACATCAAGAACCTGTTCGTCTCCGACGGCAGCCAGTTCACCAGCGGCGCGGCCTGCAACCCGACGCTGACCATCGTCGCGCTGGCCATCCGGCAGGCGGATTACATCGCCGGCGCGATGCAGAAGAAGGAGATTTGAGGTCGGGCGCCCTCGCCGTCATTGCGAGCGCAGCGAAGCAATCCAGAATCTCTCCGCAGCGACAGTCTGGATTGCTTCGTCGCAAGAGCTCCTCGCAATGACGCCGGAGGGAGTGTCGTAGTCCCGTAGCCCGGATGGAGCGCAGCGCAATCCGGGGCCGCTTTCACCTGCGGCTCGAATCCCGGATTGCGCTTCGCTCCATCCGGGCTACGAACTTTTGTTGGAACGTCTATTCCGCCGCGTCGAGAATCGGCTCCACCGTGCCCTTGAACTCCTGCACCGGCACCATGCTCCGGGAGCGGTAGATCAGACACGAGCACCGCAGCAGCGAGGCGAAATTGTTGACTTCGCCATGATGGTCGAGCACCTCGTTGTAGAGCGTGGTCAGGAACTTGCCGATGCTCATGCCCTCCTTCGCTGCGATCTCCTCCAGCGTGTCCCAGAACGCCATTTCCAACCGGATCGAGGTGCAGTGCCCGCCGATCCTTAGAGAACGGGTCTGTGATTCGTAGTCGCGTTGGGGCTGGTGCGCGAAGAGATGGCACATGGCGTCCTCCCGTCCTGTTGCCATTTTTTTCACGATGCTACACCGCTCCCTGGCACCTCACAATCAGGACGGTGGCCGGAGATGCGTTCATCCCGGTTGCGGAATTTTCTCGAACGGCCAATGTCTTCAATGTGATAGTGAGCCCTCTTCCCCAACCCGTCACTCCGGTATTGCCCAGCCCATGCTTTTGACGCAACACGGCCTAGAATAGCGTCGTCTGCGAATCTCCGTTCGAGCCTCAAGATCGAGTTCATGCCCGTCCGCCAGCTTCCAGAGCAAGTCGTCAACCGCATCGCCGCCGGCGAGGTGGTCGAACGTCCGGCGAGCGTGGTCAAGGAGCTCGTCGAGAACGCGATCGATGCCGGTGCGAGCCGCATCGACGTCTTCACCGACGGTGGCGGGCGCCGGCGGATCGGCATCACCGATGACGGCGGCGGCATGACTGCAAAGGATCTCGCGCTCGCAGTCGAGCGCCACGCCACCTCCAAGCTCGACGACGAGGACCTGCTCCAGATCCGCACCCTCGGATTCCGCGGTGAGGCGCTGCCCTCGATCGGGTCGGTCGCGCGCCTCTCCATCACGACGCGGCACGCCAGCGAGCCGCACGCCTGGGCCTTGACTGTCGAGGGCGGCGAGAAGTCCGAGATCATGCCGGCGGCGCTGGCGCATGGCACGCGGGTCGAGGTCAACGATCTCTTCTACGCGACACCGGCGCGGCTGAAGTTTCTGAAGACCGACCGCACCGAGGCGGAAGCCATTCGCGAAGTGGTCCGGCGCCTCGCGATGGCGCGGCCCGATATCGCCTTCACCCTCGCGGGCGAGGAGCGCGCGCCGGTGACCTGGGCCGCGGCGCTGCCCGGCGCGGCGGGACGCCTGACGCGGCTCGGCGATATCCTGGGCGCGGAGTTTCGCAGCCACGCCATCGAGGTCCATGCCGAGCGCGAGGGCGTCGTCGTCGCCGGCTATGCCGCCGCGCCCGCGCTGACCAAAGCCAACGCGCTCGGGCAATATCTCTTCGTCAACGGCCGTCCGGTGCGTGACAAGCTGATCCTCGGCGCGGTGCGCGCGGCCTATTCCGACTATCTGCCGCGCGACCGCCATCCCGTGGTGGCGCTGTTCGTCACGCTCGATCCACGCGAGGTCGACGCCAACGTGCATCCGGCCAAGACCGAGGTACGCTTCCGCAACGCGGGGCTGGTACGCGCGCTGATCGTGCATGGATTGAAGGAAGGACTCGCGCGGGAGGGACGGCGCACGGCGGCCAACAGCGGCGGTGCCGCCTTGTCCTCGTTCCGCCCTGCCTTCACGCCGCAACGGTCTGCCAGTTGGGACTGGCGCCAATCGCCATCGGTCCCGGTTGGGACGCTGCCGTCGTTCGAAGGTTCAGCAGCGGCCGCCTTCGCCGAGCGCGCCCAGGCCGCCTTCGATGTCGGTGCGCCCAGTGCGGATGTGCGAATCGAGACGCAGCCCGCCGGCGATCTCGTCGACCGCCCACTCGGCGCCGCGCGCACCCAGATCCACGAGACCTACATCGTCTCGCAAACCCGCGACGGCCTGATCATCGTCGACCAGCATGCCGCGCACGAGCGCATCGTCTATGAGCGGCTGAAGGCCTCGCTGGCGGCGAACGGCGTGCAGCGGCAGATCCTGTTGATCCCCGAGATCGTCGAGATGGACGAGGCGACAGTGGAGCGCCTGCTCGATCGCAGCGAGGAGCTGGCATCGTTCGGTCTCGCGATCGAGTCCTTCGGCCCCGGCGCGGTCGCGGTGCGCGAGACGCCGTCGCTGCTGGGCAAGACCAATGCAGGCGGGCTACTCCGCGATCTCGCTGAGCACATGGCCGAGTGGGACGAGGCATTGCCGCTGGAGCGCCGCCTGATGCATGTCGCCGCCACCATGGCCTGCCATGGCTCGGTCCGCGCCGGCCGCCGGCTGCGGCCGGAGGAGATGAACGCCCTGCTTCGCGAGATGGAGGACACCCCGAACTCCGGCCAGTGCAATCATGGCCGCCCGACCTATGTCGAGCTGAAGCTGAGCGATGTGGAGAAGCTGTTCGGGCGGAGGTGACGGTGCCGTAGGGTGGGCAAAGCGAAGCGTGCCCACCATTTCTCTGGCGATCAAGAAAAGATGGTGGGCACGGAGCTTTGCGCCTTTGCCCACCCTACGGCAGCGAGACTACGGCTTCCTCAGAAACACGAACTCCGTGTCGTCATACGCCCGCCGTTCCAATTCCTCAAAACCCTCCGGCGTCACGAACTGCGCGGCCTTCGCCTCTTCCACCACCAGCAGTGCGCCCGGCGTGAGCCAACCGCCGTCGCGCAAGCTCGCCAGCGCCTTCTCCGCAAAGCCCTTGCCATAGGGGGGATCGAGGAACACCAGCGAGAACGGCTCGACGGGATGCGCGGGGCCGAGGTCGGTCGCATCGCGGCGATAGACCTTGGTCACACCGCCGAGGCCGAGCGACTCGACATTGTTACGGAGTAGCGCACGCGCTTCCGCTCCATTGTCGACGAACAACGTGAACTTCGCCCCGCGCGACGACGCCTCGATGCCGAGCGCTCCGGTGCCGGCGAAGAGATCGAGTACACGCGCATCCTCGATCGGATCGCCATAGGCGTGCACGAGGATGTTGAACACGGACTCGCGCAGGCGGTCCGCCGTCGGGCGGATGTCGCGCGAGGACGGTGAGGCGAGATTGCGCCCCTTCAAACGACCGCCGACGACGCGCAAGTTAATCCTCCCGCGGCGTCAGGTCGCGCTTGCCGTGATAACCGCGCTTGGGACGGCGCGGCGGGCCATAGCCGTTCGCTTCCAACTCGTTGCGCTCGCGCGCCTCCTCGCTGCCGGTACGCTGCACCAGCACGCGGCGGCCTTTGCGGTCGCTGATCACGGCACGCTTCATCGGCTTCTTCGGTGCATCGCCCTCGCTGGCGGCGGATTTCGCGGGCACGTCGAACTCGGCGCCCGACTTCTCGATCACCTTGTCGCCGAGCTGCTCGCGCAGCACGCGCGACTTGATCTCCTCGACATGGCCTTCGGGGATTTCGCCGAGCTGGAACGGACCGTAGGAGACGCGGATCAGCCGATTCACCTCGAGCCCGAGATGGGCGCAGACATTGCGCACCTCGCGGTTCTTGCCCTCGCGGATCGCGAACACCAGCCAGACATTGGCGCCCTGGTCGCGCTCCAGCGTCGCTTCGATCGGACCGTATTTGACGCCCTCAATCTCGATGCCACCCTTGAGCTCGTCTAGCTGCGCCTGGGTGACGTCGCCATGGGCGCGGACGCGGTAGCGGCGCAGCCAGCCGGTGTCCGGCAGTTCGAGCGTGCGGGCGAGGCCGCCGTCATTGGTGAGCAGCAACAGGCCCTCGGTGTTGAAGTCGAGCCGGCCGACGCTGATCAGGCGCGGCAGACCTTCGGGAAGATTGTCGAACACGGTCGGACGACCCTCGGGGTCGTCATGTGTCGTCATCAATCCGCGCGGCTTGTGATAGAGGAACAGCCGCGTGCGCTCGCGCGGCGGCAACGGCTTGCCGTCGACGGCGACGACGTCGTTCTGGGTGACGTCGAGCGCCGGCGAATTGATCACCCGGCCGTTGACGGTGACGCGGCCCTGCGTAACCAATTCCTCGGCATCGCGCCGCGAAGCGAGGCCCGCGCGCGCCAGCACCCTTGCGATGCGCTCGCCGGCCTTTTTCGGCTTTGGCGCGTCTTCACGGCGCGGACGACCCTCGAAATCGCGATCGCGCTCGCGATAGGCGCCGCGGCCGCCGAAGGCGGGGCGCTTCTCGAAAATCCTGCTGTCGTCCTCGTTGTCGCGGCGCGGCCGGTCGCGGAAGCGACCCTCGCTGCGGGGATGCTCCTGCCAGTCCATGCGGCCTTCCGGCCGCCTTTCGCGCGAGCGATTGAAGCGCGGACGATCGTCACCGGACCGCTCCTCGCGCGGGCGCGAGAAACGCGGGCGATCATCGCCCTCGTCGCGGCGCCGGGAGAAACGCGGACGGTCGTCGCCACGGCCACCTTCACGACGGTCATCGCGCTGACGCCAGGGCTTTTCATCGCCGCGATCACGGCCGCCGAAATCCTTGTCGAAGCTCTTGCGCGGCCGGTCGCCGCGCGGACGATCGTCCCGCTTCTGCCACGGCTTCGAATCGCTTCGCTCGCCACGATCCCTCGGACGGTCGCCAAAGCTGCGCTTGCTATCCCGGAAGTCGCGGTCGCGGCCAAAATCCTTGCGCGGCCGGTCGGAGTCGCCGCGCGAAAACTTGCGGTCCTCGAACCGCCGCTCCGAACGCTCACCGCGCGGCGCGCGCTCATCACGATCGAACTTCGGCCTGTCGCCGCGCGGCTTGAACGGCCTGTCGCCGCGCGGCTTGAAGCTGCGCTCGCCGCGGCGCTCTCCGCCGCGGTCGTCGCGCTTGAAACGCGGACGGTCGCTGAAATCACGGCGCGGCGCATCGCCCTCCTCGCGGCGGCGGAACGGACGGCCCTCACGACCCTCGCGGGGCGGGCGGCTGTCGCGATCGCGCTTGCCCTCGAAGCCGCGCTTGGCGAATTTCTTGTCCGGTCCCCGGGGCTTGCCGGTACGGCCCTTGGACGGGCCACGATCACGCCGGCCGCGGGAATCGTTGTCTTTGTCGCTGTCGCGGGGCATGAATAATCTCACTTAGGGGTGGCGCGATGAGCATTGTGCGCGCTCGTTCCGAGCCGCATGCTCAGGCAAAATCGGTATCCACTCTTGCTGAAGGCGGAGCTAGTAGCAGGTTTCTGGCGATGATACGAGGCATGAAAGCCCCTTCTTTCATGGATTTGGCGCTTAAGACGGCCGAAAATGCCGGAAAATCGGGCGAAGTTCCGATCGGGTGCGTCGTGGTCCGCAATTACGAGGTCATCGCCACCGCGGCGAACCGGACGCTGACCGACTACGATCCCACGGCCCATGCCGAGATCATCGCGCTGCGCGAGGCGGCGAAGAAGATCGGCAGCGAGCGCCTCGTCGACTGCGACCTCTACGTGACGCTCGAGCCCTGCACCATGTGTGCGGGCGCGATCTCCTTTGCAAGGGTGAGGCGGCTCTATTACGGCGCCGCCGACCCCAAGGGCGGCGCGGTCGAGTCCGGCGTGCGGTTCTTTGCTTCCCCGACCTGCCATCACGCGCCGGAGGTCTATTCCGGCGTCGGCGAGAGCGAGGCGGCGCGGCTGCTCAAGGAGTTCTTCCGGGAGAGGCGCTGATTGCCCCACACACCGCTGTCATGCCCCGCGAAGGCGGGGCATCCAGTACGCCGCGGCCTATCGTTTGAACCACAACCGTCTCGGAGTACTGGATCGCCCGGTCAAGCCGGGCGATGACACTTGAATGCTTGGCGAACAGCGCGGCTCTCAAGCCGAGAAAAACTCGCGCAACGCGCTCGCGGTAACGTCCGGGTTCTCCTCGGTGAGGAAGTGCCCCGAGTCCACCGGCATGCCCACGACATTCGTGGCCCATTCCTTCCAGGTGTCGAGCGGGGTGGCGGCGGCCTGGGCGATGCCGGCATTGCCCCACAGCGCCAGCATGGGAAGGGTGATCTTCTTGCCGGCCTCGAAATCGGCCTTGTCGAGGTCGTAGTCGAAATAGGCGCCGGCGCGATAGTCCTCGCACATCGCATGCACCCGGGCGGGATCGCGGAACGGGGCGAGGTAGTGCTCGAGCGCGCGCTCGTCGATCGCGTCCAACGTCTTCGACTTGGTCTGGCTTGCCATCTTGAAGCGCAGGAAGAACTCGCCATTGCTCGCGATCAGGGTCTCGGGCAACGGATAAGGCTGCGCCAGGAAGGTCCAGTGATAGATCTTCAGCGCGTAGGCGCGATTCATCCGCTCCCAGTAATTGTAGGTCGGCAGGATATCGAGCACGGCGAGGCGCGACAGCCGGCCGGGATGGTCGAGCGCGAGGCGGTAGGAGACGCGGCCGCCGCGGTCGTGGCCGGCGAGCGCGAAATGCACGTGGCCGAGGCGCTCCATCACCTCGACCATGGCCTTGGCCATGGCGCGCTTGCTGTAGGGGATATGCAGCGCATCGCTCGCGGGCATGTCCGACCAGCCATAGCCCGGCAGGTCGGCAATGATCAGCGTGAACCTATCGGCCAGCTGCGGCGCCACCTGATGCCACATCACGTGGGTCTCGGAGAAGCCGTGGAGCAGGAGCAGCGGCGGCCCGCTGCCGCCGATACGGGCGAAGATGCGGCCAAAGGAGGTGTCGATCCATTCGGCGGCAAAGCCCGGATAGAGGTCGGCGAGATCGGACATCTTTCTGCATCCTTGTCTGGTCAGTCCCGGAGCCGGCCCGACACAGCAAAAAATGTCGAAAACAACCCCATGCACAGTAGCGGTATTATCGGCGGGGCTGCTAACCCCAACAGCCGATTGCACATTCTGGAATATCGATGTGGCGGCGCGGTGACACCAAGCCTCGAGATTTTCGGACTGGTGCGCTTTGCGCATCGCCCGGGGTCGCGAGCCAGTCGCGTTAATTCCTGGCCTTCTCCGCCTCCACCGCCTGCCAGCCAATGTCGCGGCGGCAGAAGCCTTCCGGCCAGTCGATGCGGTCGACGGCCTGATAGGCGCGCCCTTGCGCCTCGGCCACGGTCTTGCCGAGCGCGCAGACATTGAGCACGCGGCCGCCATTGGCGAGGATCGCGCCATCCTTCTCAACCGTGCCGGCGTGGAAGATCTCGACGGTGTCGACCTTGGCGGCCTCCTCTAACCCCTGGATGCGCGTGCCCTTCCGGTAGTCGCCGGGATAGCCCTTCGCCGCCATCACCACGGTGAGCGCGGATTCCGGATACCAGCGCAGATCGAAATGCTTCAGCTCCCCGTCACAGGCCGCAAGGAAGGCCGGCACGATGTCCGACATCATGCGCAGCATCAGGACCTGGCACTCGGGATCGCCAAAGCGCACGTTGAACTCGAACAGTTTCGGGCCCTGGGTCGTCAGCATGATGCCGGCATAGAGCACGCCGCGGAACGGCGTGCCGCGCTGCTTCATGCCGGCCACCGTCGGCAGGATGATCTTCGCCATGATCGCGTCGTGGATCGCAGGCGTGACCAGCGGCGTCGGCGAATAGGCGCCCATGCCGCCGGTGTTCGGGCCGACGTCATGGTCGAACACGCGCTTGTGGTCCTGCGCCGAGGCCAGCGGGATCGCCGTCTCGCCGTCGCACAGCGCGAAGAAGCTGATCTCGCGGCCGGGCAGAAACTCCTCGATCACGACTTCAGCACCGGCCTCGCCGAAGGCGCCCTCGAACATCATGGCGATGGCGTCTTCGGCCTCGCGCACGGTCTTGGCGACCACGACGCCCTTGCCGGCGGCAAGACCGTCGGCCTTGACCACGATCGGCGCGCCCTGGCTCTGGATATAGGCGCGCGCCTCATTGGCATTGGTGAAGCGCTTGTAGGCGCCGGTCGGAATGCCGAATTCGGTGCAGAGCGCCTTGGTGAACCCCTTGGAGCTTTCGAGCTGGGCGGCCACCTTGCTCGGGCCGAACGCCTTGATGCCGGCGGCGGCGAGATCGTCGACGATGCCGGCCGCGAGCGGCGTCTCCGGGCCGACCACCACGAGCTCGACTGCATTCTTCCTGCAGAAGTCGATCACGGCGGCATGGTCGGCAACATCGAGCGCCACGCATTCCGCCTCCTTCGCGATGCCGGCATTGCCGGGCGCGCACCAGAATTTGGTCACCAGAGGGGAGGCTGCGATCTTCCATGCCAGAGCATGTTCGCGGCCGCCGGAACCGAGCAGGAGAATGTGCATCGATGGCTCAGAATGAGGGGTTTGCTGGGGCGGAGGTCGCACGAATCGCGGCGGGGCTCAAGGGGGATTGAAGGCAGCTTCCCAGTCATTGCTGGTCGTACCTTGCTGCAGTCGGGTTCGACTTCTTAGAAAGAGGGCGTCGCGAAGATATCGAAATATCAGTCAGTTGGCCTACTCGCGTCCGGTAGGGCGGCAGTCGCTTTAGGAGACTGACCGCATCCATCCTTCCCTTCGCTATCAGGTTCTCCAGATGTTCGGCGAGATATTGGGCAGCGACAGTCTTGGACGCAGCGTCCTTTTCAAACTTCGAATAGACGTGAGCCGCGAACACTTCAGAACTTAGGTCTTGTTTGACGAGCGAGAAGAACTCGGAACTGCATGCTAACGCAACATCCTTTTTCGTCGCCCTTCCATCAACAAGCTTGTTGTCTGCAAGAGCGAAGTGAGCGGCAAACCATACCGCCAGACGGAGGCCGTAATACGCAAGGTCGAATTCCAGAGTCCATTGATCGGCAACAAAAGTTTCAACGGCTTGCTCTGATGCCTTCATCCGGCGCTGCTGTCTGCGCTCCTCCAATCTGGCTCCAGGAAAGTCAGCTTTTACGCGCCATTGGCGCCCACGAACCTTAAGTGGAGGGATATCTTCGCCCTGCTTTAATTTTCCCACAATCCACGGCGCGGCGTCGGGCATAACATCCATGTCCGTTATGCAGGCCACAGGTGTGTTGATCCCTCCTGCGACACCTGGGTTCGCACGCATGAAGATGCGCGCGTAGCGGCTAAGCCCCACGCCGCCCACATTTACTAGCGAGACGCCGTAGCGACCGAAATCCCGACCGATCAGTTTGGCTATGATGGGCAAGAGAATCGTCTCAGCGTCCCCCTCGACGATCATAACAGCACGCGCAAAGAATAGGTTTGCCTTTGTCACGTCGAGGAAGCGCTCCAGGAAACGATAGTCCGAACGGCTGAGCTTCGTATGTTCGCTTCCCATTGGGAAAGCCTTGCCACCTTCAATCAGAGCCACGTTTTCGAGACGAAGTTCCGAGGCGAGATTCGGACTATGCGTAGTGACTATGATCTGTATCTGTTGGCCGTCCGCTCTGATTTTGTCGGCCTGAGTCTGAAGGAATGACATCAAGCGAAGTTGGCGCTGAGGGTGTAGGTGAGCTTCTGGCTCTTCAATAAGGAGAAGCGGAAAGCCATCCATCTCGGCGGCTAGCAATAGGAGCTCACATGCCATGAAGAGCAGGTTATTCGATCCAAGCCCTCGCATATGGGCAACATCACCCTCCCCCAGCTCGAGTTCCAGCTTTTCAAGCATCTGCCGAAGACGCGACGTGTCATCTTGAGCGCTACTCACGGCAATACGAGCGTTGAGCAAATCGTTTGCAAAGGATAATGGATTTAAGAATTCAAAGTTGAGTTTGTCTCGAGCTTGTCTGATCCCATCACTCTCACCGAAGAGAAAGCTCGCATAGTCGCCGACGCCTAAAACACTCAGTTTCCTCGGGTCGATGGGAGGATCTGCCTTGGGGTCGAAGGCGATGCCCGTATCCCTGATCTCTTTCGTATGCTGGAGTATTTGGGAGAGCCGCGACCCACGCCCTGCACTCATTGCTCGTTCAGCGTCTCGAAGCGGACGCAAGTAAGTAGCTGTCAATAGCGCACGGGCCACGCTATCAAGCAATGGTCCATCACCTGTTGCGCCCGCGCGAAGCTCAGCGGGCCGCACTCTCCGAGTACTGTTGTTCGAATTGCGCTTTGCGACCCAAGTAACGATCAGCTGCGTCTCGTTGCCAACACCACCTTTCGCATAAGTCAAATACTCCGCAAATGCAGCCCTATCTTGAACGCTCAAGCTACTAAATGTCAGACGGATGCTGATTTGGTCGGTTTGTTGGCCGCCCGGTAGGTAATGAAAATCTGACGACTCAACCCGCATATACTCTTGGTCGCGCGTGCCAAGCACAAGTCTCAGGGCATCAATGACCGCGGTTTTGCCCGCGTCATTCTCTCCGACGATAGCCGTAAATCCCGGCTTCAGCGGCAAGACAAATGCATTAGAGCCAGAACCGAAATTCCGAAAATTCTCGATTGAAATTAATGAAATGTACATTGCGCCAACACCGAGAGCATATCAGTCACATCGACCCAACTCCAGATTGTAATTAAAAAGGTGAATGCGGTGTGGGCGTTTTTGTTTCGGCTCGCCGGGCACCAACTGGAATCCCGGCGACCAAGTGACGACGATAAGATAGCGCGTGCTGTGCTAGTCCAGTAAGAAAAACTTGCTAGCCTTGTCAGGCGGCATAAAGCGGCCTTCCGCTCCAAACGAGCCGCGGCCTTTTGGCACCTCGTGCGCAATTCGGCCAATAGTTTTGGGCAAGATAGGGGGACAAGCGCAGACCGTCTGATTGCAATCTGGACATCCTGTCGGATATGCCTCGCTCATTACCTTTTCTAGTGCGTTCCCTCGTTGCGAAGCGGACACGCCTTGCTTGGTGTCTCTGATATTCTGAATATGCATAAGCCAAGCAAAGACATCGGCAGCCTCGCTTAGTATGTACCCGGGCTCCGCCTTAAAAATACGAACCGCCTCAGCCAGTTCTCCAAGCTCTTCTGTCAAGCGAGCAAACGAGGGACCATACTCCTCGGTCTGGCCGGCTGGGTAAATTTGCTGGAACATCGTTTGCCACGCGCTCAACCGCGCCGGCCGCTCCTTGGTCTTGCCAAGCTGGGCTAGGGTCTCCCAAGAAACACCAGTCCCTTCAGCCTTTTTCTGCGAGCAGATATCTTGATTGTGCACTCCTTGCTGGCAATACGGGCAAGCATGGGGAAATTTGTCCCAAACCATCTCCTCAACGCTTTTGATCCCGAGTTTGCCACAAAGCGTAAGCCACCAAGCTAAGGCTTTTGCTATGTGACGTTCAGGCTCGATCCCCGCCTTTCGCTTATTGCTCGCAAGCGAGCTCATGCCGCCAATCACTTCCACTAAATGCGTAAAGATGCTGCTGACGTCACGATCGTAATTACGGTTCCAGTAAGTCCGATTGATTGAGTGATACCAAGTGTCCAATGATTGCGATTGGATCGTCTTGAAGCGAGCCGCATCTGGCGTTCTCAATTCGCCTTTTTTTTTGCTGATCACGACGAAACTCACGGTTCAAATCCTCGACTTCGGATGCAAGCGGCGCCGGAAACGTTGCTATGTCAATGTTAGCGTCGCGGAGTCTACTTTGCCCCTTCCCTTGGATGATTGGGTTCGGATCGAGCATTCCGATAACGACACGCCCGACCTTACGCTCCACCAGTCTGTCGGCGCACGGCACTTTCGGGTGATTCCTGTGCGTGCACGGCTCAAGGGTAGTGTAGATTGTTGCTCCAACGAAATTCTTGTCCTTAGCTTTCCTTTCGAGAATCGTAAATTCCGCATGCTCGCCGTCGCCCAATTCGCCTCTGTGGGCTGTGATAACTTCCCCACTTTTCAGGACGGCCACCGCACCAACTTTGGGGTGAACTCTACTGTCCTCGCCACGGCACTTCCGGGCTTCGTCGATAGCCATTTGCATATATTCTTCGTCGGTCATTCGGATTCCGACTCCACATTCAAGGTCAGAGACAAGGGACCATAGTCGTACTTGCGATGATTTGAATATATCAACAAAGGTTGCACGCGTAAGTTTAAAAAAGAACCACACGACCGCGATCAAATCGTCGCGCCACACATGGGCTCCGGCGCAGTCAGAAGAATTGAATTTTGTCAACAGGTTGCTGGCCCACTCGTTGGTTCTCCTAGGGAGCGCCATTTCTCAACTGGCTGAAGCTCTCTAACTCCGTGTTGCAAAATAGGAGATCCTACGTAGGCGACTAATGCGAGCGCAAGTTCGCTAGTCTTCTAAATTAAATGCTGTTGCCGCTAGCTCGCGGCTCCCAGACAACTATACCAGTTGTGCCGATAGCCTACCCCTGCTTCCCCGCAATGATCTCCTGCAGCGTCGTCACGTGTCGCGCGAAGGCGCCGCGGCCGGCAGCGGTGGCGGTGACCGTGGTTTGCGGCTTCTTGCCGACGAAAGCCTTGTCCACCTGGACATAGCCCGCCTTGGCCAGGGTCTCGATATGTGCGCCGAGATTGCCGTCGGTGGCGCCGGTGAGCTTCTTCAGCCGCGCGAATTCCAGGCCGGTCGACTGCGGCAGCGCGTTCAGCGCCGCCATGATCTTCAGGCGCAGCGGCTGGTGGATGATGTCGTCGAGCGCGGCCATCCCGTTAGATCCGCCGCATCCAGAGGCCGCCGAGGATCAGGCCGCCGCCGTTCACGAAGGCCATCCAGAGCGGGAACGCCCCACCGATGTAGAAGAAGCCGATCAGCGTCAGCGCAGCGATGCCGAGTCCGATCGCCACGAAGGCGTAGCCGAACCACAGGCCCGCCAGCGTATAGAACAGCATGAAATAGAGCGGCCAGAATGTCCCCAGCTGGCGCGGGCCGAAATGACCGACGACGTTGGTGCAGAGGTAACCGAAGGCGAAGAACAGCGCGAACACCAGCAGCAGCCTGATGTCGAAGGCTGCTCCGTGGGGATGATGCGGCGGATTGAATAGGCGAAGCGCTACCAGCCCGCCGACACCGAGAACATCGACCGCGACCCAGGCGTAGACTGCGTAGATCGGCCAGAGCCAGGTCACGAGATTGCCTGCGAACACCAGGATGCCCCACCAGATGGCGGCATGGCTCGCCAGCTCGTAGAGCTGGGATTGCTTTACGCGCTGGACGATGTCGTCGATGTCGGCCAGTGCTGCGGAGGCCTCCTTGCTGTCGATCATGACTGTCCTGCTCCACGCGTTGCCACGTCCTCGGCGATCGCCGATATCGCCTTCGGACTCGTGACGATGCCCATGTGGTTGATGCCGTCGATGATCTTGACGTCGATCGACGGTTTGATGGCCTGCACGGCCTCGGCATATTTGTCCGAGATCATCATCTCGTCTTCGGCGGCGCCGAAGATCGTGATCGGACGTGTCGTCGCCGGAAGATCGATGCGATAGCCACGCGTCGCGAAATTGCGCATCAGGCGGTCGGAATAGGTGGAGACGAGGTACTTCGCCGAGGCCGGCGGCACGGCCAGGGCGAGCACCGGCAGCTGCGCGCAGCAATCGATGCCGAGCTTGCGCAGCGCGGCAAGCCCGAATAAGCGCGGCATATCGGCATTGGCCCAGCCCCCGGAATGCGGCTTGTTGGTCGGCGCGTCATAGCCGAGATAGGGCGCGAGCAGCACGGTGCGGACAAACATGTCCTGCATGATCGGCGTGGCCGCGACGCGCAGCGAGAAGCCGGCGCCGGCGGAATGGCCGATCAGGGTCAGCGGCAGGTCGGGCGCGTTCCTGCGGACATGAGCGACGAAGTCGACGAGGTCGTCCTCGAGCTGGCCGACATAGCCGATGTCACCGCGCGTGCCGGAGCCGCCATGGCCGCGGATGTCCAGCGCCCAGGTCTCCACCCCGCGCGCGGCGATCGCATGGGTCAGCGCGTGATTGACGGTGCCGCTGGAGCCGGAGGACCCATGGATGAAGATCGCACCGCGGCCCGTCTCGGGGCCTTTCGGCGCATAGTGGCGATAACCGATCCAGGTGCCATCGCGGGCCTGAAAGCGTTCGAGCGGTGGCAACGTGGACCAGTCGATGCCCTTGGCTGAATCCGAGACCGATCGCATCTCAGGCGGCCGCTCAAGCGGCGTTGCGATCATCGCGCCCAGAATCAGCGCCACGCCGCCGACCGCACACAAGGCCCATTTCAGGCCGGTCAAAACGCCGCGCAGCAGCTGGATCGCCATGGCTCATCTCCCTAAACTCATCAATCAATAGAGAACTCTATATTACAGAGTACTCTTCCAATCAATCCCGGGATTGGCGCCGCGGCGCGAAAATCCTTAACGTCGGGTCTGACCCCAAAATGCCGAATCGTTTGCCGATGCCGCCTGCGGAACAATTGCTCAACGCGCCCGAATTCACCGTCTCCGAGCTCTCGCTGTCCCTAAAACGGACGGTCGAGGACGCCTTTGGCCATGTCCGGGTCCGCGGCGAGATCTCCGGCTTCCGCGGACCGCATTCCTCCGGCCATTGCTATTTTGCGCTCAAGGACGACAGCGCCAAGATCGAGGCGGTGATCTGGAAGGGCGTGCATAGCCGGATGCGCTTCAAGCCCCAGGAGGGGCTCGAGGTGATCGCCACCGGTAAGCTCACCACCTATCCCGGCTCCTCGAAATACCAGATCGTGATCGAGGCGCTGGAGCCGGCCGGCATCGGCGCGCTGATGGCGCTGATGGAGGAGCGCAAGAAGAAGCTTGCCGCCGAAGGCCTGTTCGACCAGGCGCGCAAGCAGCTCTTGCCCTGGCTGCCGGAGGTGATCGGCGTCGTCACCTCGCCGACCGGCGCTGTCATCCGCGACATCCTGCATCGGCTGGAGGACCGCTTTCCCCGTCGCGTCTTGGTGTGGCCGGTCAAGGTGCAGGGCGAAGGCTCGGCCGAGCAGGTCGCAGCCGCGATCCGCGGCTTCAACGCGCTGCCCGAAGGCGGCATGATTCCGCGGCCCGATGTGTTGATCGTCGCGCGCGGCGGCGGCTCGCTGGAGGATCTCTGGTCGTTCAACGAGGAGATCGTGGTTCGGGCAGCTAGCGACAGCATGATCCCGCTGATCTCGGCGGTCGGGCACGAGACCGACATCACGCTGATCGATTTCGTCGCCGATAAGCGCGCGCCGACGCCGACGGCGGCGGCCGAGATGGCGGTGCCGGTGCGCAGCGACCTCTTCGTCGAGGTCGCCGATCTCGGACGGCGCACCCGCGCCTGCTGGCAGCGCGGCCAAGAAAGCCGGCGCAACGAGTTGCGCGCGGCCGCGCGCGCGCTGCCGGCGGCCGGCGACTTGCTGGCGATCCCGCGGCAGCGGCTGGATTCGGCGGGGGCCTCCCTGCCCCGCTGCCTCAAGGCCAACACGCATGCGCATTTCCGCCGGTTTACGGCGGCGAGTGCCAAGCTGACGCTACGGGTACTGCACGGCCAGATCGCGCAGGCCGATCACCGCCTCACCGTGTGCGGCGAGCGGCTCGGCCTGTCCGCGCGCTCGCTGCTGCGGCGGCGGCGCGACCGCTTTGCCGGGCTCGAGGTTCGCTTGCGCGCCTCGAAGCTTTCCAACGCACAGGCACAGCGCAACGCGATTCTCCGCCAGCGCGAGCACACGCATCGGCTCGCCGAGCGCGCGCAACGCGCGCTTGTCACGCTGCTGCAACGGCTCGATGCGCGTGTCGAGAACAGCGGCAAGCTGCTATCCGCGCTGTCCTATCGCAGCGTGCTCGCGCGCGGCTTTGCATTGGTGCGCGATGAAGCCGGCCACCCCCTGCATGCGGCCGACAGCGTCGGGCCGAATGCACGGCTCGAGATCGAGTTTGCCGACGGTCGTGTGGCCGCGACTGCGGATGCGGACCGCCCGGCACCGACGGCGAAGCGTGCGCCCTCACAACCAAAGCCGGCCGCGCAAGACGCAAAACCCGCGCCGAAGCGCGTGGCCAAGCCGGTGGATCAGGGCAGCTTGTTCTAGGCGCGAGGGCAGCACTCCGGCCGGAGTCATTTCCCGCGAATGCGGGGAATCCAGTACGCCGCGGCTTCTCGGTGAACCACAGACGTCTCGGCGTACTGGATCGCCCGGTCAAGCCGGGCGATGACAGCGCGTGTGTGGCGGCGAGTGTGGCCACAACTTCGTCATTGCGAGGAGCCTTTGCGACGAAGCAATCCAGAATCTTTCCGCAGAGGGACTCTGGATTGCTTCCGCCTTCGCTAAAGCTTCGGCGGACAAGTCGCTGCGCTCGCAATGACGACTGTGGCGACAGTCCGCCTTACCTACAGGACAATCCCGCGTCGATCGTGGTCCAGAAGCCGCAATGTTCCGGCGCCAGCTGTGGTGCGCCGGCGTGGGCTTCAAACAGGAAGATCGCGACGGTGAAGACGATCACGGCGGAGGAGAGCAGGACGATACGGCTGCGCATATGAAATGCGTTTAATCGACATCGTGGTCGAATGATGGCGTCGCGACATGCTGAAACCGGCGCCACGCGCGATCCGTAGATTCCCGGTCGGCCATCATGGTCCGTGCAGGGCGGTGGTCGATGCGGGGCTGTTCGCCTGACGTTGTTCCTCGGCCAGCCCCGCTTCCGCCTTCGCTCTACCGAGCTACGGCGGGACAAGTCCGGGCTACGAACTACGGCACCATCCTCACCGCGCCAGCCATTCCGCGACGTCCTTCTGCGACTCCGCACGCGCCTGCGCATCGGTGCCGAGATGGCCATGCTCGGGCGCGGCCACGTCGGTGCCGCCGGCAGCTGCGTGCAGCGGCGTGTTGGCGCGGTCGAAATCATGATAGGCGCCGGGATAGACCACGATGCGCGCGAGCGCGCTGCGGCCGCGCGCGCCGTCCACCATCTGGCGGCAGGCCGGCGGCGATGACACGTCGTCATCGGCGCCGATCAGCACCAGGGTCGGCACCCGGGTGCTCCAGCCGAGGCCGGCGGAGATCCGGCAATCGGGATAGAAGGCGACCGCGGCGCGAAAATCCGGGCCCAAATCGCGCGCCGCGCTCTGCGGCCGCACGGCCCACAGCAGTGCGCTGGCGCCGTTGGCCCAGCCGATCAGGCTGACGCGGTCGCGCGCCACCCAGCTCTGCTTCATCAGCCAGGCGCGTGACGCCGCAATGTCGGTGACGCGTTCGCGCCGCGCCTTGACGTGCATCTCCTTGACGCGACATTGCGGCCCGAGCTCGCGCGAGCCGTAGCTGTCAGGCAGCAGCACCGCATTGCCGGCCCTAAGCAGCCGCTCGGCCCAGTCGCGATAACGCGGCAGGACGGAATCGGAATGGCCACTGAGCCCGCCGCAGCCATGCAGCGCGATCACGGCCGGAAACGGCCCCTCGCCCTCGGGCTTGTAGAGCTGCGCATGCAGGACGCCCGACGACAGCGGGATGTCGACCTGCTGCGGCACAGGCGCAGCGTGCGCGGCCGACATCAGGAGCGTCAGGAACAAGGCGGTCACTCGAAGGCGCATCGGACTCGGCGTCAAGACCCTTCGTCCAAGCACTACCACGCGGAAACGGCGCCAAAACATCACAAACCAGTGGGTTTACCGGGCGGACAAGCCACCCTATCTATGCTACATCCAGCCCGACACATCGTGCCCTCCAAGGATTTTCCACGGAGAGGCCTTCCACGGAGACTTTCGACCGTGCTGAACAAGTTCGGCCCCTCGGGCCACGGCGAAGCGCAGGTGCAATATCTCGACGGCGACTTCCGCGTGATCTCGCCGGGGACCTATGTGCGCTGCGCGATCACCGACACGCGCATCCCGCTCGACGAATTGAAATACTGGAGCGTGGATCTGCAGGAAGCCTACGCCACGCCTGCCGCCGTGCTCCAGCGGCATTTCCCTGGCGCGCCGAAGCCGCAGGGATAAGGCCGCGCCCGCGCGGCTATTGTTGCTCGGTGCCATCCGCGCCCACGCAGGTCTTGATGAAAGTCTTGCGGGCCTCGCCGACGATCTTCTGATCGATCGCCTGCTTGAGGCAATCGAACCGCGCCTGCGCCATGCAGAGCTGCAGCTGGTCGCGTTTATCCTGTCCCTTCAGGTTTTGCGTCGTGGCGAGGCACGTGACGCGCTTGGTCGCGGGAACCGGCACCGCACTTGTCGGATTTGCCGGAGCGGCCGCAGGCGGCGGCGAGGGGGTCTGAGCAAGGGCGGGCAAAACCGGCAGACAGGTGAGGCTGACGGCAATGATCGCGGACCGCAGTTTCATCGAATTCTCCTGATCGGAGCTATATCGATAGGAGCGCGGCCATGAATGCCGGCTGAATGTCAGCTGATGTTTAAAATTGTCTCGTTTCCGTTGGGGCCGGTTTAAGTCGGTCTGCAGCACATTGCCACGGGAAAAAGTGGCAAGCGGGCAGGACGCACATGGACACCCGGAGACTTTGCAGCCGTTCGTTCGATGCACCATTGGGCCCAGAGCGACATGTCCGTCGGCGCGAGCGGGCGGTTAGCCTGCTTGAACGATTCGCCCGCGATCAGTCGGGCAGCTATGTGATCATTTCGGCGCTGCTGATGCCGGTCCTGGTCGGCACAGCAGGGCTCGGCACGGAAGTGGGCTGGTGGTACTACAAACACAAGAACATGCAGAGCGCGGCTGACTCTGGCGCGGTCAGCGCTGCAACAGCGGCGAGTGCAGGGACCGACCCCTCGTCCGAAGCCAAAGCGGTTACGGCAAACTACGGTTACGCGAACGGGGCGAACAACGTCACGGTCGCGGTGAACCAGCCGCCGAAGACAGGCAATCATGCATCGAATTCGCAGGCCATCGAAGTCATCGTGAGTCAACCGCAACAGCGGCTGCTATCAGCCTTGTTCGGCTCGGATCCTGTCCTCATAACCGCACGCTCTGTCGCCCTGCCCAATTCCGGGACAGGCTGCGTACTTGCGCTCAACTCGAGCGCAAGTCCCGCCGTCAACGTCAGCGGCGGCAACCAGCTCAACTTGATCAAGTGCAACCTTTACAGCAACTCGAGTGCAAGCCCCTCGCTCAACGTTGCCGGCAGCGCCACGGTCGCTGCAAATCAGGTCGGAGTGGTTGGCGACGTCTCCGGCGCGAGCAGCATCACGGCGACCAACGGTGTCAAGACGCACATATCGCCCGTCGCCGACCCCTACGCCAACGTCTCTCCCCCCGCGAAGCCGAGTTGCACCAACGGCAAGATAGTGGTCAACTCCAATGGAAAGACAACATCGCTCGACCCCGGCTGCTACACGGGCAGCATCACGGTCAATGCCGGCGCAGTCCTGAACCTCAATCCAGGCATCTATTATCTGGACGGGGCAAGCTTGAGCGTCGCTGGAAACGCCACCATCACGGGCAGCGGCGTAACCCTTGTGTTTACCGGCTCGGGAAGCAACTGGGGCACCGCTTCAATCGGCAGCAACGCGACCGTCGACCTGACGGCGCCGACCAGCGGCGCCACAAAAGGCATCGTCATGTACGGCGATCGCAATATGCCGGCCGGGACTGCTTTCAATCTCACCGGCGGCAGCACACAAAACTTCGGCGGTGCCATCTACCTGCCAAAGGCCAATCTCAGCTTCAGTGGCGGCAACGGCACGAGCACATCCTGCACCAAAATCATCGCGGATACGCTGACGTTCAGCGGCACGTCGAACCTCCAGGTCAATTGTACCGCGCTCGGCACCGCGACGATAGGTTCGCAAACCGCGCAGCTCATCGAATGAGGTTTGGACCAATGCAAATCCAGAACTTCTCATCCAAGCACTGCCGTCGATTACTTCATTCTCTAACGGGGCACGTGCGCGCCGCTATCGGCGACAAACGCGGCGTCGCGGCCGCCGAATTCGGCATCTTGATCCCGATACTGTCTCTGATGGTCGTGTCGGTGACAGACATCGGGCTTGCACTCTATCGCAAGATGCAGGTCGAAAATGCCGCACAAGCGGGAGCGCAATATGCAATTGCGCGCGGCTTTGACACGAGCGGCATTTCGAACGCCGTAACGAGCGCCACCAACGCCACGGACATCACTGCTTCGCCTGCGCCGGTCCAATTTTGCGGATGCCCAACGAGCGCGGGAGTTAGCACTGTCACTTGCGGGACGACCTGCACCGGCGGTGCGCAGGCTGGAACATATACGACGGTCTCGGCGCGAGCGACCTACTATACGCTCATCGATTACCAGATCGTGGCGGCCACATATACTTATAGTGCGCAGTCCACTGCGAGGCTGCAGTGAAACTCACGGCATTGTGGCACGACAATCGGGGCGCGTCGGCGCTGGAATTTGCGCTAACCGCTCCCGCGTTCTTCCTGTTCATATTTGGGATCATCGAATGCGGGCTGCTGTTCTGGACTCAGCTGGGGATCCAGCATGGGAGCGAAATGGCGGCGCGTTGCGCAACCGTCAACACCACGCTCTGCCCAAGCAGCAGCGCCATAACGAGCTACGCTGCCCAGCAGGCGTTCGGCCTCACGCTCCCTGCGGACACATTCACCTTTTCCACGTCAGCATGCGGCAATGAGGTAAGCGCGAGTTATGCATTTACGTTTCCGGAGATTCTCAATCTCGCCCCGGTGACGCTGACCGCCCGGGCATGCTTTCCGAGTTGAGGTCGTGGGTGGATCGCCTTGCCGCCCCTACGGAATCATCGTGCGCTGAACCGCCGTTCCCGCGCCTTGTGCGCGGCTCGCCCTCCCGCAATCGTTCCGATCCGACGTTGCATCGAACGGTGCTTGCACTCCGTAGTTTGTCATTTCGCGCTGTAGTTGGATTCTTTGTTGCAGATCGGCGCTCTTAAGTTGTTTGACGAAGTCTTGGTGAAACAAAGGGCTGCTATATTGCGTGTTAGGTAATTAGCCCTGCTCTTTTTATCGCGCAGACAATCAAGTCAGCCAAACGGCGATCGAGCTTTGGAATTGGCGCAGTCTGTGAACGGGCTCATATCGAAGAGCCATCTGGCGGGCTACGATCACCTCGAAAATTCGCGGTGGAATATCTGTAAATCAGGGTCAAACGATGGGGGTGAATCATGCCCACCATATTCGACATGCTCTATCGTGAATATTGTCGCGCCCGCCTCGCTGAAATGCGGAAACAGCTTCTGATCTCAGCCCAACGCTCTGAAGCTCACGAAGCGCACTATCCGCCCGCGGATCGGGGTGACGATGAGAGGACGGACGCGCAGCGCAAGACCGATTGCGGCATGCCGAATTGAAGCGGCTCCAGGACTACGATCTCTCCCGCGTAGCGATGACCGAGCAAATTGCAGCTTGGGAGGTAGCGATGAATACACCCGAATGCTATACTGTGATGGTAGCCTGCGCCTCATGCCTGACCATTATCGGATTGATCGCCATCGGGGCGTGGTGAGCGTGACTGAATGCTGCACCGCGATCCAGGCTGTTGCCGATGCCGCTGGCAAGCAAGTTCGGTCGGCGTATGGCGCCGGACGCGGCACGCGCCGCATCTCATTGTCAGTCAATGGACGCCGAAAGGCCCTTCTCGGCTTGCAGATTTGATTGTTGCTGTGACGAGCGTTGCCGCCGCTTGGTGCTGCGGCGGCTTCGCTTCAGATCCGGATGTCAGCTTCCAGGCGGGGTATACGAAGAACGCAGCTTTGCCGCGTTCTGGCGGACCTGCTTGATCTCTTCCTGCGTGAACAGTCGAGTCAGTTTCACATTCTGCAGGGTGCCCAACGCGACGGTCAGGCCGGAAATGGCGGGAGCCGCACTCGGGTCAGGCACGTCGAAAATCACCAAAACGCCGGGGCCGTCGGTTGCAACGCTGTACATCGAGATCAGCCTTCCGCCGGCCGCTTCGATGAGTTTTCGAGCCGCTTCCTGGCGATCGGTCGTGGGGTTTTCCAAAATGGCCGTGAGAGAGCGTTGTGTGTATTGTCCGGTGAGGCAAAAATGCATGGCATGTTCTCCTCTGTGACTCTTGGAAATAACTTTCGCTGCCGCCCCGAACTCGTCGTTGCGGACGTCGCATCTGAAATGATGAAGATAGTGCCCGCCGTGGGCATAAACGCCGCCGATGATTGCCGGGAGTTCGGCACGTCCCGGTGACGGCTCTCATGAAAGGCTACATCAAGTCCCAAACGTGCGGAAGAGAATTCGTCGACCGTTACACTTCGCTTTTGGGGCTACGGCAGAGACGCTTGCCTAACGCACGAAATCAACGCGCGCTGAAGCGCCACTCGCGCGCCTTGTACAGATGATCGCTGATCAACTGCCGCAGCTTTGCCGGATCGTCGAACTCAAGCTGGACGGCGAACGGCACGATGTTATCAGGCACGCCCGCGCGGCCGCGCAAACGCGCGAGATCCTTCTCCGTGGTCACCAGCGTGAGCTGCTCGCGCCGGGCCTCAGCCGCAAGTGCGGCGAGCTCGTTCTCCGAGAACATGTGGTGATCGGCGAAGGAACGCGCGCGCGCGACGTCGACGCCGCTGGCGCGCAAGCTGCGGAAGAAGCGCTCGGGATCGCCGATGCCGGCGAAGGCGAAAACCCGCTTGCCAAGGAGCTGCGCGAGCAAGGCCGCATCCGCCTTCAGCCGCGCGCGCAGCTCCGGCTTGTCGCGCTTGGCAAGCTCGGCCGCGACATCGTTCGCGGCACGGCCGTCGCCGATCAGGACCAGCGCATCGGTGCGCGCGAGCTGTGCCTGCAGTGGCGCGCGCAAGGGACCGGCGGGAAACACCATGCTGTTGCCGAGGCCACGCTCGCTGTCGATCACGATCAGCGAGGCGTCCTTGAGCAGGCTCGGGTTCTGGAAGCCGTCGTCCATCAGGATCACGGTAGCGCCTTGCGACTTCGCCAGCGCGACGCCGTCGAGGCGATCGCGCGCGACCACGACAGGGACCTCGCGCGCCATCATCAGCGGCTCGTCGCCGACGTCGGCAGCGGTGTGGCGCATCCGGTCGACCATCACCGGCCCCTTCAGGCTTCCGCCATAGCCGCGGCTGAGCACCACCGGGGTTTCACCGAGCTCGCGCAGGAGCTTGGTCAGCGCCAGCACGGTCGGCGTCTTGCCGGCACCGCCGACATGGTAGTTGCCGACGCAGATCACGGGAATGCCGGCGTCAAAGCCCTGGCGCGCCATGCGGCGCGCCGTAATCGCGCCGTAGAGCGCGCCCAGAGGACTAAGGACATACGACTGCGGGGAACGTGGCCGGTACCAGAAGGCCGGCTCACGCATTGGCGGCCCCCATCTCGATCCGCAGCTGCAACAGATAGGGCTCAAGCGCAGTCATGGTGCGATCGAGCGCGCCGCCGAGCTGCTCGACCACGCCTGAGCCCGCGCGCTGCATCTTGTCGCGCATGGTCGGATCAGCCAGCAATTGGCCGAGCTGCTTGACCAGCGCCTCTTGCGTGTCGGCCTGGCGCGCACCGCCGCTGTTGTCGAGCGCCTCGTAGACGTCAGTAAAGTTGAAGACGTGCGGGCCGTGGACGATGGCGGCACCGAGCTTGATCGCCTCGATCGGATTCTGGCCGCCGTGATGGATCAGCGATCCGCCCATGAAGACGATCGGCGAAAGGCGATAGAACAGGCCGAGCTCGCCCATGGTGTCGGCAACATAGACGTCGGTCGTCGCCGTCGGCAGTTCCTCGCGCGAGCGCAATGCCGGCTTCAGGCCCGAGGCCGTGATCTGGGCCGCGATCGAGGGGCCGCGATCCGGATGGCGCGGCACGATCACGGTCAAGAGCTGCGGGAAGAAACCGGCGAGGCTGCGATGTGCCGCGATCAGCATCTCGTCCTCGCCCGGATGGGTCGAGGCCGCGACGATGATGGGACGCCCGCGCGTCATGGCCATCAGCCGTTCGAGCCTGGCGGGATCGGCCGGCGGCGCCGGCACGTCGAGCTTGAGATTGCCCGTCGTGAGGACGTCGCGGCCGCCGAGCGCGGCAAAACGCTCAGCATCCGTCTGCGATTGTGCAAGACAAATGTCGAAGCGCGACAGCAGCGCCGAGATGGTGCCATGCATGCGCCGCCAGCGCGGGAAGGAGCGCGACGACATCCGCCCGTTGATCAGCACCATCGGCACCCGGCGCGCCGCGCCGGCGAGGATCAGGTTCGGCCACAGGTCGGATTCGATGAACAGCGCCAGCGATGGCCTCCAATGGTCGAGGAAGCGCGCGACATAGCGCGGGGAATCATACGGCACGTATTGATGAATGACGTCGGGCGGGAAGCGCTTCGCCACCACGGCCGCCGAGGTGACGGTGCCGGAAGTGAGCAGGATGCGCAGATTGAGATCGCGCAGTCGCTCGACCAGCGCCGCCGCGGCCAGAACCTCGCCGACGCTGGCGCCGTGGATCCAGACCAGCGGGCCATGTGGCCGCACGTCCCGCGACAAGCCCCGCCGCTCGCCGACGCGCGCGGGATCCTCCTTGCCCTGCTTCAATCGCCGCTTGATCAGCGCGGGCGCGAGCGGCACCAGGCCGGAGGCCAGCCGGCGATACATTCGCAGCGTCATCGGCAGCGGGTCAGACATCTTCCGGTCCCGGGCGGCCGAGTTGCGCATAGGCGCGGCGGGTCGCCTCGTTCAACGTCTCCTCCAACTCCAGCCGCAGCGCTTCCATGGTGGCTGCGTCGGCATCCGGCGGAACGTGGATCTCCTTGATGCCGACCAATGCGCCGCGCCCGAATGGCAAATTGATGGTGGTGCGGTCCCAGTTCTTGAGCCGGATGAAGCGGCTGGTCGCCATTGCGAAAGGCATGATCGGCCGCCCCGATTCCCGTGCCAGCATGATGATGCCGAGCCCGGCCACGCGCGAGCGTTTGGGGACATCGGCGGTCAGTGCGACATTACAGCCGTCCTGGAGCGTCCGCACCATTTCCTTGAAGGCGCCGACCCCGCCCTTGCGGTGGAAGGCACCGCCGTGATCGCCAGAACCGCGGATGGTACCGATGCCGAGCCGCTCGGCGGCGATGGCATTGAACTCGCCGTCGCGATGACGGGAGATCAGCACCTTGGCCCGGTACCAATCCTTGTTCTTGATGAAGGGGGTGAGGAAATGCTGGCCGTGCCAGAAGGCGAAGATCGCCGGGATCTGCGGCTCGACGAGGTCATAGACGTCAGCCGGATCGAACGTGAACTTGTTGGTCCACCAGACCAGACGCAGATATTCGGCCGCCAGGACCCCGACGGCACGCTGAAACCAGCTGCTTCGCAGCGTATTGCGAAGCAGTTTTTTCAACGCGCCGGTTCTTGATTGGGGTCGAGCAGCCGGTGGAGATGGACGATGAAATAGCGCATCTGCGCGTTGTCGACCGTGCTCTGCGCCTTGGCCCGCCAAGCCGCGTGCGCGGTGGCATAGTTCGGATAGATGCCGACGATGTCGACGTCGTCGAGGTTCTTGAAGGTGTTGTGCTCGAGATCGACGAGCTCGCCACCGATGACGAGGTGAAGCAGTTGTTGCGGGGCACTATCTGGCATGGGTTCTCTTCCTAACGGGCTGCCCGGCAAAGCAGTGTTCGACAAGCACGACGAAAGCGCTTTAGGCTAAGGGACGGTTTCGAAAAAGCGCGACAATGCCCGCATGACGATCGCGTCCCGCTGCCACCAGCACCCCGTGCGCCACTTCCCGGCGGTTATAGAGGATGGGTTCTCCGGAGAGGTCACTCATCTTACCATCCGCTTCCTGCACGATCAAATCGGCCGCCGCAAGATCCCAATCATGGCTATTGCCGCCCGCAAAAGCCGCATCCAGCGCGCCGTGGGCGACCCGGCACAGACGCAGCGCGAGCGAGCCGATTCGCGGATGCAGCTTGATTTCGCCAAGCGAGGGCTTCAGCCGTTCGACCAGCGGCTTCGGGCCGGCGACACGGGCGAAGTCGAGCTCGGACCCGGACGTCGTCCGCACCGGCTCGCCGTTGAGCGTCGTGCCCTCGCCGCGGACCGCGAAGAAGAACTCATCGCGCGACGGCGCGAACACCGCGGCAAGCACCGGCGAGGCGTCCTCGACCAGCGCGACACTGACGCACCAATCGTCATGGCCGCCCAGATAATTGCGCGTGCCGTCGATGGGATCGACGATCCAGGTCAGCCGCCGCGACAGCCGTGCCGCATCGTCGGCGCTCTCCTCGGACAGCCAGCCATAATCGGGCCTCGCAGCACGCAAGCGCGCTTCGAGCAGATCGTTGACCGCGATATCGGCTTCGGACACCGGCGAGGATACGCCCTTGATCCACTTCTTCAGCTCGGTGCGGAACATCGATTGCGCCAGCGCGCCCGCGTCTCGCACCGCGTCCTTCAGCAGCGCCGCGTCGCGTACAAGGATATTGTCGTCTATGAGAGCAGGGTTATTGGGTGAGGCCATTTGGTTCAATGAGGCCGCGTTTGGGAATCACCTCTCTCCATCGGGGAGAGGTCGATTTGCGCAGCAAATCGGGTGCGGGGGTTCAGGTCCCACGAGAGAGGGTAACCCCTCACCCGGATCGCATCTTGCGATGCGATCCGACCTCTCCCTACGGGAGAGGTAAGCGCGCCTGCATCTGCCCGATCAGCGTCCGCCAAGCGTCAAACCCTCGATGCGCACCGTCGGCGCATTGATGCCGTAGCGGAACTCGAGATTGTTCGCCGGCTGCATCGACTTGAAGATCTCGAAGAGATGGCCGGCGATCGTCACCTCGCTGACGGGATAGGTGATCTCGCCGTTCTCGATCCAGAAGCCGGAGGCGCCGCGGCTGTAATCGCCGGTGACGCCGTTGACGCCGGAGCCGATCAGGTCGGTGACGTAGAAGCCTTGGCTGATGTCGGCGATCAGCTCGGCCGGTGTCGGCGTTCCGGCTTCGAGATGCAGGTTGTACGGCCCGGGCGAGGGCGAGGAGGAGACGCCGCGATGGGCGTGGCCGGTGGTGGTGAGGCCGAGCTCGCGCGCGGTGGCGCAGTCGAGCAGCCAAGTCGTCAGCACGCCCTCGTCGACGAGCGCGATCTTCTTCACCGCGACGCCTTCGGCGTCAAACGTCTGCGAGCGCAGGCCGCGCTTGCGCAGGGGATCGTCGACGATGCGGATGTTCTTGGCGAACAGCTGCTGGCCGAGCTTGTCCTTCAAAAAGCTGGTCTTGCGCGCGATCGAGGCGCCATTGATGGCGCCGACGAGATGGCCGACGAGGGAGCCCGCAACGCGCGGATCGAACACGACGGGCACCTTGCAGGTCTCGACCTTGCGCGGATTGTAGCGCGCCACAGTGCGCTCGCCGGCGGAACGGCCGACGGTTTCCGGCGACAGCAGATCGGCGCCGTGCGGCGCCGAAGTGAAGTCGTAGTCGCGCTCCATGCTGGTGCCTTCGCCCGATATGGCGGTCGCGGAGATGCCCTGGCTGGAGCGTAAGTAAGAGCCGTGGAAGCCGGTAGAGGTGACGAGCACCATGCCGCCGATGCCGGCGGAAGCCGAGGCGCCGCCGGATTTGGTCACGCCCTTGACGCCGAGCGCGGCAGCTTCGGCCGCAAGCGCGCGGCGCTCGAGCTCTGATGTCGTGGGCACGTCGGAATCGAGCAGGTCGAGATCGGGGAAGTCGCGCGCGAGCAGCGCGGGATCGGCGAGGCCGACATATTTGTCGTCGGGCGCAACACGCGCCATCGCCACCGCGCGCTCGGCGAGCTTGGTCACGGCATCGCCACTGACGTCGTTGGTCGAGACCACCGCCTGGCGCTGTCCGACCAGAACGCGCAGGCCGACATCGTCGCCTTCGGACCGCTCGGATTCCTCGACACGGCCGTCGCGCACCTCGACGCCCTGCGAGACGCCGCGCACTGCGACCGCATCGGCCGCATCGGCGCCGGCGCGCTTGGCCGCCTCGACCAGTCGCTGCGCGAGATCGGAGAGCGCGGACTGATCGAACAGGTCGCGATTGGCTGAGGTCGAAAGCGTCGAGCTTGCGGATGGTGAAGAGTTCACGAACGAAATCCTGTTGGGGCGGGGGTTCGGGACTGGAACCCACAGATGTGCCCTGATAGCGCGGACTTCAAGCATTTTCAGCCCGCCAAAAGCTCAGATTCGCGACTTCGGCGCAACGTCTCGTCAATCATGCGCGCCAAGGTCTTGTCAATCATGAGCAGCAGTGACGGTGGGTTAACCAGCCTTTTTAAGCGGTTTGGGAAAGGCGCGCGCTAAGGTCCTCGCATCGACCGGGAACATAATCCCGGCGGGGAGAACTAAAGCCGTGAGGCGTCAAACAGCAACATGCGGGGTCGCTCCCGCCGGGTCGAGCCGCTCCTTGCGGCTCGACCCTCTTTCCCTACCGGTTCGCTTCGATGCGCACGATCCGCGCGCCGACGGACATGTCAGGCAGATCGAGCTCCATCGCGAGCGTGTGGTGCTGCGCCGTGCCGTTCGCGGCATGCAAATGGCGATCAACGTCCGCGTCAGCGACTTCACGGGCGTCGCGCTCCGCGGCAACGACGAGGCGCAAGCCCTTATCCTCGTGCATCGCGATCCCTCGCTCTCCGTTCCGCTGCTGGTCGGCGCCGATGGCGACGAGCTCACTGAAGCCTGGGCGATCTGGAGCGAGATCTTTGCGCTGCCGCAGCTCGACGAAGGCGCCCGCAAGCCCGCATCACGACGCCGCCGCGCCAATGCGATCCGCGCCCGCCGCCCGAAATTTTTGATGCGCCGGCGCATCGGCATCGCACGCGAGCTCACCGTTCATCAGGGCGAGCGCGAGATCATCGCGCGGAATTAAAGGTGCCGTAGGGTTGGCAAAGCGAAAGCGTGCCCACCTCTTCTATCCCAGTCTCGGAAACATGGTGGGCACGGCGCAAGGGCGCCTTTGCCCACCCTAGCTACGCCACCCGCATCACCGCGTCCGCGAGCAGTCCCGCGAACAGCAGCGCCCCCGCATACTTGTTCGACTTGAACAGGCGCAGGCAGAGCTCGGGATCGTTGATCCTTAATCGCACGATCTGCCACGCCAGATGGACGGCGAAGGCCGTAAGCCCGAGCCAGGCCGGCCAGCGCGCATCGCCGGAGGCCAGCGCGACGCCGATCAGCATCACCGCGAGCCCGTAGAACAGGATCAGCGCCTGATGCGTGTGCGCGCCGAACAGGCGCGCGGTGGACTTGATGCCGATCAGCGCGTCGTCCTCGGCGTCCTGATGCGCGTAGATAGTGTCATAGCCGATCACCCAGGAGATCGCGCCGGCATAGAGCACGAGCGCGGTGACGTCGATGCGTCCGAAGGTGACGGCAAATCCCATCAGGGCGCCCCAGGAGAAAGCCAGCCCGAGCACGATCTGCGGCCACCAGGTAATGCGCTTCATGAAGGGATAGATCGCGACGATCAAGAGCGAGGCGATGCCGGTCAGGACCGCGAAGCGGTTGAACTGCAGCAGCACGAGGAGACCGATCAGCGCCTGTGCGACCATGAACACCAGCGCCTGCTTCGTGGTCACCTGCCCTGACGGCAGCGGCCGCGAGCGGGTGCGCTCGACCTTGTCATCGAGGTCGCGGTCGGTGATATCGTTCCAGGTGCAGCCGGCTCCGCGCATCACGAAGGCGCCGACGAAGAACAGGATGATGGTGAGCGGCAGATCGCGGACTTCGTGCGCGATGCCGGCAGCGAGCGCCGCCGACCACCAGCACGGCATCAACAGCAGCCAGGAGCCAATCGGACGGTCGAAGCGGGACAAGCGCAAATAAGGCCGCGCCCATTGCGGCGCGAGCGTATCGACCCAGTTGCCAGTGGAATCGGCAACGCGGGCGGATGTATCGCTCATCGGGTCAGGACGTTGCCGTTGAGCGTATCGAAGGTGCTGCCGCCCTTCTTGCCGGCATTGGCTTCAGGCGCCGAGCCCGAACCCAGCACCTCGCTCAGCGATGGGCCGGCCGGGCGCGCCTGCTGCTGTTGCATCTGCTGCGCGACCGTGCAGACCTTCTTCTGCATGGTCTCGGTGTTCTTGTGGCCGGTCTTCATCTGCTCGCCGATCTGCGGCGGGATTCCGCATTTGGCGGCGTGGGACTCGATGTATTTGATCATTTTCAGCTCAGCCTGGCTGAAGTTGCCGATCAGCTTGCAGGCCTCGTCCGGCGGCGCGTGACGGTCGCTCGCGGCCTTGATCAGCTTGCCGCGCTTCTCGGCTTCCTCGCGGAGCGGAATGAACGCTTTCATACAGTCCTCGCCGGGACCGCCTTGCGTCGGCGGGGCCGCACTGAAGGCGCCGGCGCCGCCGATCGGCGCAGCGCCGTTCACGGGAAAGGACGATTGCGGCGCGGTGCCGACGGACGCGACGGGCGCCGAACCGTTCACGGGCGGAAACGCGGAACTGGTCGCGGCCTGATTGGGCAGCGGCGCCGGGAACGCGCTTTGCGCATAAGCGCCCGCGGCGCCCATAGTGACCATGGCGGCAGTGATCGGAACCATCAAATGACGGATCATCAAGATAGTCTCTCCGGCAGGAGCTTACGGGTTTCGGCGCCTTCCCAATTGAAGCGCAACCAGCGTGTTCGCGTTTTTACGATTCCCGCCAGCGCTTAACAACCCGTGGAATAGGGCAAGAGCGCGGCGCTGGGACGCACCGGTTTGGCAATATTTACCCCCGAAATGGCGGCTTTCGGTTAAGAACGGCAATAAATCGGACCCTTGAACGATGCCTTCCCACGATTTTCGCGCCCCCCGCCTGTTCGTCGACGCTCCCCTGGCCCAGGACGCCAGGGTCCCGCTCGACCGCGACCAGAGCAACTATCTCGGCAATGTGCTGCGGCTTGCCGCCGGGGCCGAGGTCCTGGCCTTCAACGGCAGCGACGGCGAGTGGCAAGCTGCCATCGAGGGCCGCAAGCGGCCGGACGGCCTCGTCATCCTCCAGCAGACCCGGCCCCAGGACCGGCTACCCGACCTCGCCTACGTTTTCGCCCCGCTCAAGCATGCCCGGCTCGACTACATGGTCCAGAAGGCCATCGAGATGGGCGCCGCCACGCTTCAGCCGGTCCTGACCCGGTTCACCCAGGCCTCCCGGGTCAACACCGAGCGGATGCGCGCCAACGTCGTCGAAGCGGCCGAGCAATGCGGCATCCTCAGCATCGCCGCGGTGGCCGAGCCGGTGCCGCTGGAGCGGTACCTCAGCCAGCGCGCCGCGGGCCGCCTGCTGATCTTCTGCGACGAGGCGGCGGAGGTCGAAAACCCCGTTCAGAACCTGCAAAGCGCGCGCGAGGCCGGCCAAGGCATCGACGTGCTGATCGGCCCCGAAGGCGGCTTTGCCGACGAGGAGCGGGCGCTGCTGCTGCGGCAGCCGAAGATCCTGCGGCTGGCGCTCGGCCCCCGGATCATGCGGGCCGACACCGCCGCGGTGGCGGCGCTGGCGCTGGTGCAGGCGGTGCTGGGCGATTGGGGCGGCAAGACCGGCTAGCTTCCGTCGGCCTGACGATGAACGATGAATTGCCCGGCCGTTAAGCGATTGATCCTTTGGAGGTCGAAACCGCTTTCGGGCCATGCTAAGGGCTGCGCCAAATCCCGTTTCCCCCTTTGCCTGCCCGGTTCCACCGGATCGATGGACCCCTGTTATGACCGCGACTGCCACCTCAAATGCTGCCGGCTCCGCCGCCTGGGCGGATACGCTGCTCTTGTCGTTCGCGCAGGCCGGCTATGTCAGGGCCGAGCCCGCCATCCTGCAACCGGCCGAGCCGTTCCTGGACCTCTCGGGCGAAGACATCCGCAAGAGCCTGTACCTGACCACGGATCTCACGGGCGAGGAGCTCTGCCTGCGCCCGGACCTGACCATTCCAGTGGCGCGCGATTACCTCGCCTCTGCCCGCGCCGGCCAGGCGGCCGGGTTCAGCTATCTCGGCCCGGTGTTCCGCTACCGCAGCGGCCAGGCCAGCGAATTCCTGCAAGCCGGCATCGAATCGTTCGGCCGCCAGGACCGCGCCGCGGCCGATGCCGAGATGCTGGCGCTGGCGCTGGAGGCGACCGCCGCCTTCGGGGTCGGCGATGTCGAGATCCGCACCGGCGACGTCGCGTTGTTCAACGCCCTGCTCGATGCGCTCGATCTCTATCCGGTCTGGCGCCGCCGCCTGGTCAAGGATTTCAACCGCAAGATCAGCCTGGAGCAGGATCTGGAGCGGCTGGCGGCGGCGGCCACCGCGACCCGCAGCGAATATGAGGGCGTGCTCGCCGCGCTTGCCGGCTCCGATCGCAAGGCAGCGCTCGCCTTCGTCACCGATTTGATGTCGATCGCCGGCACCACCAATGTCGGCGGCCGCACTACGGCCGAGATCGCCGACCGTTTCCTCGAGCAATCGACGCTGAAGGGTGGCGCGCTGCCGCGCGAGGCGATCACCGTGCTCAAACGCTTCCTGTCGATCGCAGGCAATCCCGACGATGCCATCGCAGAGCTGCGCGCACTGACCGCCGATGCCAAGCTCGATCTCACGGCTGCGATCGACCAGCTCGAGAGCCGGGTCGGCTTCATGGCGGCGCGCGGCATCGACGTGAAGCTGACGCGCTTCTCGACCGCGTTCGGACGCGGGCTCGACTATTACACCGGCTTCGAGTTCGAATTGCATCACAGGGGTAATGGCGCCGAGCCGCTGGTCGCCGGCGGCCGCTATGACGGGCTGATGACCCAGCTCGGCTCAGCGCGGCCGATCCCCGCGGTCGGCTTCTCGGTCTGGGTGGATGCGCTGACCAAGATCGGCCGCAAGGTGGGAGCTTAAGTCATGAGCGCGCCATTCGTTCTGGCCGTTCCCTCCAAGGGTCGCCTGCAGGAAAACACCGAAGCCTTCTTCGCCCGCGCCGGGCTCAAGCTGTCGAAGGCCGGCGGCGCCCGCGACTATCGCGGCACCATCGCGGGCCTCGACAATGTCGAGGTCGCCTATCTCTCGGCGAGCGAGATCGCCTCGCAACTCTCCCGCGGTTTCGCGCATCTCGGCGTCACCGGCGAAGACCTGGTGCGTGAGAACATCGCGGATGCCGACAAGCGCGTGTCGCTGATCGAGGGGCTTGGCTTCGGCTATGCCGATGTCGTCGTTGCGGTGCCGCAGGCCTGGATCGACGTCCGCACCATGGCCGACCTCGACGACGTCACCACCGGCTTTCGCGAGCAGCATCACATGCGGATGCGGGTCGCGACCAAGTTCATCAATCTGACCCGCGCCTTCTTCCAGAGCCACGGCATCACCGACTACCGCACCGTCGAAAGCGCCGGCGCGACCGAAGGCGCGCCCGCGGCCGGCAGCGCCGAGCTGATCGTCGACATCACCACGACCGGTGCGACGCTCGCCGCCAATGGCTTGCGGGTGCTCGACGACGGCGTGATCCTGCGCAGCCAGGCCAATCTGGTCGCCTCGAAGGAGGCCGACTGGTCGCCGCAGGCGCGCGAGACCGCGCGCGTCATCCTCGATCACATTGCGGCGCGGGCGCGGGCCAACAAATACCGCGAGGTCCGCACCCGCTTCCGGCAGTGCGACGCCGCCCTGCTCGGCGAGGCCCACAGCCGGTTCGGCGTGGAGGCCCCGTTTGGCGGACCGACCTCGTCAGGCATGCTGACGCTGCACTGCCCCCCAGGGCAGCTCTATGCGCTGGCGAGCTTCCTGCGCGAGCATGGCGCCGAGACCGTCTCGGTGGTTTCGCTCGACTACGTGTTCGACCGGGAGAACCCGCTGTTCGCCAAGCTCGAAGCGTTCCTGGGGCGGTGAGCCCTAGCTTTGTTCAGCGTAGCGACAGCAAACGGCTGCTACCATATGCGGTTGAGAAGACCTAAACGCCTCTGGAACCTTGATCGATGACGCTGGGCTCTGACGTTTCCGGCATGACAACCACAGCGGCCAGCGCCGCCGCCAAGGGGCTGTCGATTGTCGTCCCCGTCTATAACGAGGCGGCGGGCCTCGCCGCCCTGCATCAGCGGATTTGCGAGCTCGCGAAGTCCTTGCGGCAGCGCTATCGGCTTGCTTGCGAGGTCGTCTATGTCGACGACGGCAGCGCGGATGCGACGCTGTCGATCGCCCGCAGCCTGCCGGCCGACGCGATCGGCGTCCAGGTGGTCTCGCTGTCGCGCAATTTCGGCAAGGAGGCGGCGCTGATGGCCGGCCTCGACCATGCCCGGCTCGGCGCCGTCATGTTCATGGACGGCGACGGCCAGCATCCGCCGGCCCTGGTCGAGCAGCTGGTGCAGCACTGGATCGAAGACGGCTACGACGTCGTCTATACCGCCAAGGCGCATCGCGACAACGAGCCCTTCCTGCGGCGGCTCGCCGTGCACGGCTTCTACGCGCTGATCAATTGGGGCGCGCGGCAAAAGATTCCCGAGGACGCCGGTGACTTCCGCCTGCTCTCACCGCGCGCGGTCGCAGCGCTGAGGCAGCTGCCGGAGCGCAACCGTTTCTTCAAGGGACTGGCCAGCTGGATCGGCTTCCGCCAGATCCGTGTCGACTACGAACCGGCGCCGCGCGCCCATGGCGTCACCACCTTCAACGCCGCTCGCCTGCTCGGCCTGTCGATCGAGGGCCTGACCTCGTTCTCGGTGGCACCGCTGCGCTTCGCCAGCCTGCTCGGCGCGGCTCTTGCCGGTATCGCCTTCCTGTTCGGCCTCTCCATCCTCTGGGAGGTCTTCACGACCGGCAAGCAGGTGCCCGGCTATCCCTCGCTCGTGGTCGGCCTGATGACCATCGGCGGCGTGCAGCTCATCATGATCGGCATCGTCGGCGAATATATCGGCAAGATTCTCTCCGAGCTGAAGGCGCGCCCGATCTACTTCGTCGCCGAGCACAGCGAGAAGCATTTTGAGGCCGACAACGCCGACGACGCTTCGAAAAGGACGGCCGCCGAATGAGTGCTGCCGCGGGCCTGCGGCGGATTTGGCTCTGCGCCGACGATTACGGCATCAGCCCGGGCGTCAACCGCGCCATCCGCGACCTGATCGAACGCGGCCGCCTCAACGCCACGTCGGTGATGATGGTGGGACCGGCGATCCAGCGCAGCGAGATCGAGGCGCTGGACGCGGCAGCCAAATCGAGCCCGCGCTGCACCATCGGCTTGCACGTGACGCTGTCGGCGCCGTTCCGGCCGCTCACCATGCATTTCCGCCCTCTCGACGGCGACATGTTCCTGGCCTTTCCGAAGCTGCTGCGCGCCGGACTGATGCGGCGGCTCGACCGCGAATTCTTTCGCAATGAGGTGAAGGCGCAGCTCGCAGCGTTCACCGAAGCATTCGGGCGTGCGCCCGACTTCGTCGACGGTCACCAGCATGTGCAGCTCTATCCGCAGGTGCGCGACGGCTTCATCGATGCCGTTAGCGAGACCGCACCGAACGCCTGGGTACGCCAGTGCGGACGCAACCTGCCGCTGGCGCAGCGGCTGGCCTCACTGAAGGCCATGGTGCTCGATATCCTCAGCGCGCAATTCCGCCGCCGCGCCGGCGCGGCCGGTCTCAGCTTCAATCGCGGCTTCGCCGGCGCTTACGACTTCACGCGGGCAGCCGATTTCGGCGCATTGATGCGGCAGTTCCTGGAAGGCCTCCCCGAGGGCGGTCTCGTGATGTGCCATCCCGGTTTCGTCGATGACGTCCTTGTCGGTCTCGACCCGATGACGGATGTGCGCGAACGCGAGCACGCGTATTTCGCCGGCGACGCGTTCCCACGTCTGCTGGCGGACAGCGGCGTCACGCTGGGATAAAATCGCCGAAAACCGCCTTGCCGGGCAGCTTGTCTGCATACGGAAATTTAATCCGGCCGGCACTGTTGGGGCCATAATGGAACCCTACATCTCCTGCGCGCTTGGTTTTGCGCAGAGGAGACAGATCATGACGCCGCAGGAACGCCAGCTCGTCGACGAGCTTTTCGACCGGCTTACCAAACTGGAAAATGCACCGCGCGATCCCGACGCAACCGCCGCGATCTCCGACGGCTTGCGCAAGGCACCCGGTGCAATCTACGCGCTGGTGCAGACCGTGCTGTTGCAGGACGAAGCGCTCAAGCGCGCCCACGCCCGTATCCAGGAGCTGGAAGCGGGGCAGGCGCCCGAGCAGGCGCAGTCCGGCGGCTTCCTGGATTCCATGCGCGAGACGTTGTTCGGCGGAAGTCCGTCGCGGGGTTCGGTTCCGAACGTGCCGCCGCGTGACTCGCGGCCGGTCTGGAATAGCGGCCAGGCCATGCAGCAGACCCAGCCGGGCTACGGCCAGCCGCCTTACGGTCAGGCCTACGGCCAGGGTCCGGGTCAGGGTTATGGCGCGCCGCCGATCGGCGGTGGTGGCGGCTCGTTCCTCGGCACGGCGGCGGCGGCCGCGGCCGGCGTCGTCGGCGGCTCGCTGCTGCTCTCCAGCATCCGCGGCATGATGGGCGGACCGCATCAGCAGGCCTTTGGCGACACCAACGCCCTGGGCGACCGCAGCGCTGGTGGAAGTCCTTGGGGCGGCAGTGACCAGTCCGGCGGCTCGCTCGCGCGCGATGCGGGCCTCGACGATATCGGCTCGAACCGCCGCGACGACTCCCGCCAAGGCTTCTTCGATCAGGCGTCGAACGATCGGGACAACAACGACCAGAATTACAGCGACGATCACGACGACAACATGGACACCGGCGACGACGGCGATTTCGGCGGCGGCGACGATGGCGGCAGCGATTACGCGTGAGCAATTCACCCGCTAGATACGAAACGGCCGCCTCTAGGCGGCCGTTTTCTTTTAGGGCGTAGCTCAAGCGCCTCTTGTGCCACCGCGCGCAGAGAAGCCGTTCGATATAGTATGACTAATGCGCACGGTTGCTGGCTTACACTGAGCTGAAGGTTGCCGGACGCGCCCGAGTTCACCATGAAAAACGAAATCACATTCTGACGCGCGCGGCCGTAGACTCCCGGATTTCCAAATTCGGACATGGGTGTTCAACTGGAAGAACACGTTGCTCATGCCACACACGATGTGGCTGCCGCTCTTGGCAACAGTCGGGGTTTTAAAATGAGTTCACTTCAGCAGCGCATTGCAACCTTATCCGACGTGACGACACATCTCATCACCGAATTGTACGAGTTGGAGGGACTGCACGAGCGGCTCAGGAAGGCAGAGCTGTCGGCGCGGCGGTTGAACCGCTCCGCTGGCGCACCACATTCCCATTCGTCAACTCGTCGTCGCTGCTCCGTTGCCGGGTCGACGCGGCACCGTCAGCGAGCATAGCTGGAAGGCGTTCGCCGGCGGCACGCAACGCCTTCGATGCCGCGCATCGCGAGCCGGCGCGGAGTTGACGGCTCGCTTCAAGCTCATGACGCCTCACATCACCACGACTTTGGTGCCGACATTGACACGACCGTAGAGGTCGATGACGTCCTCGTTGCGCATGCGGATGCAGCCGGAGGAGACGTTGGTGCCGATGGTCCAGGGCTCGTTGGAGCCGTGGATGCGGTAGAGCGTCGAGCCCAGATACATCGCGCGGGCGCCCAGCGGATTTTCCGGGCCGCCTTCCATGTGCCGGGGCAGATCGGGGCGGCGTACGAGCATTTCCGCCGGCGGCGTCCAGTCCGGCCATTCGCGCTTGGCGGTGATCGACTTCACGCCGGACCATGTGAAGCCGGGACGGCCCACACCGATACCGTAGCGCATCGCCCTGCCGTTGCCCTCGACGAGATAGAGGAACTTGTTCGGCGTATCGACCACGATCGTGCCGGGACTTTCCTTGCCGCTATAGTCGACGAGCTGCTTCTCGAATTTCGGATCGAACGGACGCTGCCGCGGATCGACCGCATCCTGCTGGAGCGCGCCTTGCTGAACTCCGCCTTGCATCTGCGGCTCGCCCATCGGCGGCAGACGGCGCTGATCGTAATAGGCCGGCTGCTGCTGGTACACCGGCTGCTGCGGCGCGTAGGCCGGACCGCGGCCGGGACCGTCACCGAACAGGAATTCGATGAAGCCGCCGCCCATGTTCGAGTTGGAGGCGACGCGCACCGGCGCCGGCGGCACCTGCGGCGCATAGAGCACCGCGGGCGGATCGTTCGGCACGGTGTTGTCGAAGGCGCTGGCGCTGTTTGCGCCGGCAATGAAGGTGCAAGCGCTGCCGAGCAGCGCGACAGACATTTTCTTGAACATCGACGTACTCTGTACTGTTTCGTCTAGATCACATGCGTCGGGGAAGGCGCCTGGCTGATCGACCGCCGCGACGTGGTCAATAAAAGGCAAAAGCCGTTTTGTTTGGTAAACGTATCAGGCGTTTGGATTCACCACGTCGTCAAGCGCGAGCCAATTTGGCGATCAGCGTTTATTTTCGATGAACGCAGCGCAGCCATGGTTAATCGCTTCTTTGCGCGCCGTCGCGCGATGCCGCACAACAGTTCCGGCTGTGAACTTCGTGTTAAATCGCTTCTGCCTACAAAGACGCGTGAATGAGGTGGGGGGAGTATCCTGATGGCTGTTCACCGCAAGCGTTTTCGCGTCGAAGATATCGCCGGTGGCGAAATGCCGATTCTTGACGTAACCGAAGAGGCAATCCCGATGCATAGCGAGATCATGGCCGAGCTGCGTGCGATCCGCGCACAGATGGCGAAGGGCAGTGTGCCCTTGTCCGGCAGCGCAGCCATGGCGGCGATCGACGCCTCCACCGCCCACGAGCTCTCGGAAGCTCGTACCATGCTCGAGACCTACCGGGCGCAGATCGAGCAGTGCGAGAAGCTGAAGGTCGAGCTCGACCTCATCCACGACGCCATCGACCGCACCAAGCGCGAGATCGCGACGCTGCACGGCAAGAGCTTCGACGGCGGCGAAATGGCCAAGGTCAATGGCGAGCTCGGCGCGGTCGTCGGCGGCACCGAGCAGGCGACCCAGCAGATCCTCGAAGCCGCCGAGTCGATCGACCAGGCGGCCAGCGCGATGTCCAAGGTGCAATCGGCCGATCAGCAGAAGCGGCTCGCCGACGACATCCAGGAACGCGTCATCTCGATTTTCGAAGCCTGCAACTTCCAGGACCTGACCGGCCAGCGCATCAGCAAGGTCATGACCACGATGAAGTTCATCGAGCAGCACATCAATGCGATGATGGAGATCTGGGGCGGCGTCGACGCGATCAAGGCCCATGTGCCGGCGCCTGTCGACAGCCGCAGCGATGACGAAAAGCTCCTCAACGGCCCGAAGCTGGCCGGCGACGTCGGCCATGCCTCGCAGGACGACATCGACGCGCTGTTCGACTGAGCGGACTTGGCACTCTGAAAAACAAAACGCCGGCGCGAGCCGGCGTTTTTGTTTTGGGGATTATCCCCTCCGATGTCATCGCCCGGCTTGACCGGGCGATCCAGTATTCCAGAGACGCCAGCGATTGAATCGAGAGGCCGCGGCGTACTGGATGCCCGCCTTCGCGGGGCATGACGGTGGAGGGAGACTACGCCCTCGGCGCGCAGCGGACGTAGACCATGTTGCCGTAGCGGGTGGCGGCGTCCTTGTCGATGAAGCGGGTGATCAGCACGCGGCCATCGAAGGAGATGATCTCGCGGTCCTGCTCGCCCGGCGTCGGGCCGGCGGGTCCGATGTAGTTCTTGCCGCTCGGCGAGCCCTTCAGCCGCAGCTCCTGCGGGGTCGCCTGGTCGGCCAGATGCATGATCACGCCGCCGGAGGAGCCGGCGGTGATCACATAGGGATTCTTGCACTGCGCCCGGGCGGCAGCCTCCGTGCGGGCGCGGTCGGCCGGATTCTGGAACGAGGCAAGACCCCAGCGGCCGACGATCTCGTCGGAGCGGATCGTTGCGGGCATTTCCGGGCCGGTGCCGGGCTCAGCCTCGGGCGGCGGCGAAGACGACGAGAAGGACGGCAGGCTCATGCCGCCGCCGCAGGCGCCCAGCAATAGCGCCAGACAAGACGCGGCGGCCAGATTGGCAACCGTGCGCGCGCGAGCTGAACTGATCATGGCATTCCCCCGAACAAGACCATGGCCGCACCCCTCCCGCAGCCAAGCGCAAAACCGCCGCTGGAGCAATGCCGTCGTTTGATACGCCGGCGCCCCGAACGAGTTTCCAATGCCACCATCCTATATCCGCCTCACCAATCGCTTAACCACCTTTGCTTGACAGGATCGCGGCCAAGCCATATTTCCGGGCGCACTATTAGCACTCGGAAAGCCCGATTGCTAAGCGTGCCGTTCGATCCTCGGGAAGAGGGTGGACGGAAGCGCCGCCCCAACCCACTTCCACTACTTCCGAAGCGAGCCTCCAAAGGGAAACGTCATGGCTAAATCCAAATTTCGTCCGCTGCATGACCGTGTCGTGGTCAAACGTATCGACGCCGAGGAAAAGTCCAAGGGCGGCATCATCATTCCCGACACCGCCAAGGAAAAGCCCTCCCAGGGCGAAATCGTCGCCGTCGGCCCGGGCGGCCGCGACGAGACCGGCAAGCTGATCCCGATCGACCTCAAGGTCGGCGACCGCGTGCTGTTCGGCAAATGGTCGGGCACCGAGGTCAAGATCGAGAACGAAGAGCTCCTGATCATGAAGGAGTCGGACATCATGGGCGTGCTGGCCTAAGGCCATCCGTCTGAACAGCCGCTGAATGTCATGCCCGGATCGCGCGATCCGGGCATCCATCATTCCGCCGGGTTCGACTTGCGGACCCGGGATTGGTGCAACACAAGCGGCAGACACATCACCAAACACGAGGGATTGCAGAAATGGCTGCCAAAGACGTCAAGTTTTCCGGAGACGCGCGCGATCGCATGCTGCGCGGCGTCGACGTTCTCGCCAACGCCGTCAAGGTGACGCTCGGCCCGAAGGGCCGCAACGTCGTCATCGAGAAGAGCTTTGGCGCGCCCCGCATCACCAAGGACGGCGTCACCGTCGCCAAGGAGATCGAGCTCGAGGACAAGTTCGAGAACATGGGCGCCCAGATGGTGCGTGAGGTCGCCTCCAAGACCAACGACCTCGCCGGCGACGGCACCACCACCGCGACCGTGCTGGCCCAGGCCATCGTGCGCGAAGGCGCCAAGGCGGTTGCCGCCGGCATGAACCCGATGGACCTCAAGCGCGGCATCGATTCCGCGGTTGCGGCTGTGGTCAAGGACATCGAAAAGCGCGCCAAGCCGGTCGCCGCCTCCTCCGAGGTCGCCCAGGTCGGCACCATCTCGGCCAACGGCGATGCCGCCATCGGCAAGATGATCGCCCAGGCGATGCAGAAGGTCGGCAATGAGGGCGTCATCACCGTCGAGGAGAACAAGTCGCTCGACACCGAGGTCGACATCGTCGAGGGCATGAAGTTCGACCGCGGCTATCTCAGCCCCTACTTCGTCACCAATGCCGAGAAGATGACCGCCGAGCTCGAGGACGCCTACATCCTCCTGCACGAGAAGAAGCTCTCGGGCCTGCAGGCCATGCTGCCGGTGCTCGAAGCCGTGGTGCAGTCGGGCAAGCCGCTCGTCATCGTCGCCGAGGACGTCGAGGGCGAGGCGCTCGCTACCCTGGTCGTCAACCGCCTGCGCGGCGGCCTCAAGGTCGCCGCCGTCAAGGCGCCTGGCTTCGGTGACCGCCGCAAGGCCATGCTCGAGGACATCGCGGTTCTCACCGGCGGCCAGCTCATCTCGGAGGAGCTCGGCATCAAGCTCGAGAACGTCACGGTGAAGATGCTCGGTCGCGCCAAGAAGGTGGTGATCGACAAGGAGAACACCACCATCGTCAACGGTGCCGGCAAAAAGCCCGACATCGAGGCCCGCGTCGGCCAGATCAAGGCGCAGATCGAGGAGACCACCTCGGACTACGACCGTGAGAAGCTCCAGGAGCGCCTCGCCAAGCTCGCCGGCGGCGTCGCGGTGATCCGCGTCGGCGGCGCCACCGAGATCGAGGTCAAGGAGAAGAAGGACCGCGTCGAGGACGCGCTCAACGCCACCCGCGCCGCGGTGCAGGAAGGCATCGTTCCGGGCGGCGGCGTCGCGCTGCTGCGCGCCAAGAAGGCGGTCGGCCGCCTGTCCAACGACAATGCCGACGTCCAGGCCGGCATCAACATCGTGCTGAAGGCGCTGGAAGCCCCGATCCGCCAGATCTCCGAGAACGCCGGCGTGGAAGGCTCGATCGTCGTCGGCAAGATCCTGGAGAACAAGTCCGAGACCTTCGGCTTCGACGCCCAGAACGAGGACTATGTCGACATGGTCGAGAAGGGCATCATCGATCCCGCCAAGGTGGTGCGCACCGCGCTCCAGGACGCCTCCTCCGTGGCCGGCCTCTTGGTCACCACCGAAGCCATGGTCGCCGAAATGCCGAAGAAGGAAGCTCCGCCCGCCATGCCGGCCGGCGGCGGCATGGGCGGTTTCTAAGGCCCATCCTCACCTTCCAGTATTACGAAGGCCGCCTCCGGGCGGCCTTCTTTTTTGCCGACCCTGCCCCTCCGCTTTCCGATTCAACCGGCGGCCAAAACCCACTACGGTGGCCCCGATTCTGATTGCTCGAGGATTTCGTCGATGCGCGCGCTTCCGGTTTGTTCGACAGCCCTGTTGGTGGCCTTACTCGCCGCCTCGCCCGAGGTCGCTTCCGCCCAGATGAAGCTGTCGCCGAAGGCCACGACGCCCGGCGGCGTCGAGACGCGCTATTTCACCTCGATCGACGGGCTGATGGACGGCAATGCCGACGTGATCCTGAAGGAGACGCGCCAGGGCAAGACGGTCACGGCGGCCGTGCTCGACGTCTGCTATCCCGTCGCGAAGAACTCCGACCGCAAGGACCGCTTCGTCGTCAATCTCCAGGTCGCAGGCCAGAACCTGACGGGCACGACGCAGAGCCTCGGCGCGAAGGCGCCGGTCAGCGTCAAGCTGCTGCGCAAGCAGGCCGGGGACATGTTCGAGTTCCGCGGCCAGATCACGATCGGCCAGGCCGTGACCGAGGTCACCTCGCCCGACAATTCCGATCTCAGCGAGAAGGAATTTCTGGACAACCAGACCTCCGATGACGGCATCACGCCGCAGCCGAAGGATTTCACCGACGTCTCGCCGGAGGCGATCGCCGTCAAGGTCAAGCTCGATGCCGCGACCGACTTCCTGAAGAGCCTGAAGGGCCAGGAGGTCGAGGTGACGCTGGCCAGCCTCAATGTCGGCTGCGACGCGCTGCGCGCCGGTGAGCAGACCATCAACATGTCGGTCGATCCGGAGCGCGCGGGGGCGCTGCTGGCAAAGTTCAAGGCGATGCCCGGCGTCACCGCCGCGGGCTGGACCGCGGGCATGACCGAGATGGACCGCACCATCCGCTTTCCCGCCGCCGACTGGCGCGATGGCGACAAGATCAACCGCGACAAGCTCGCGACCGCGGTTGCGGGTGTGCTGAGCAGGACGCTCGCGGCAAAGCCGGCCTCGCAGAGCTTCAACCCCGCCACCGGCAAGCTCAAGCTCGTCTTCAAGCGGCCGAACCAGGATTTCCCCGCGCTCGAACTCACCGACACGATCGAGGTCGCAGGCCTCGTCTCGCCCGACAAGCCCGGCACGACCGACAAGCTCATGCTTTGGATCGGCAGCCCCGCGACGACCACATCCGATGAGAGCAGCGGCGCCAAGCTCAATCTGTCCGATGACGCGAGCCCGGACGAAGAAGGCGATCTGCCCGACGACAACGGCTCGATCGAGGCGCTTGCCAAGGAGCTGAAAGCCCAGCGCTGGGACGCCGACAAGTCGGTGTGGAAGTAGACTCTCGTGCCCCGGACGCAGCGCAGCACGTCAGTGATGCGCTGCCGAGCCGGGGCCCAGAAGCTACGAGCACGTTCGAGGATAGGATTCTGGGTCCCGGCTCTGCGGCGCAGCGCTTACGCGCTCCGGCTTGTCCGAGACGAGCGCACTGCGAAAGCTAATTCCCGTTGACGCGAAAGCGCAGCGGCTTGGGACCAACCAGCATGAGCACGTCGCCCTGGCGCTTCCAGGTTTCGACGCTGCCGAGCGCGGCCACGAGATCGTCGTCGGCCTGTGCCTTTGCCGGCGGACAGGAACGGTCCTGGATCTGGCCGGGGACGAAGATCACGGTGTTGCCGGCGACCGAGAACTGGCCCTTGCCGCCCTTGCACCAGAGCTCCAGCATCACCTCGCCATTGTCGCCGATCTCGATGTTCGGTATCCGCTTCGAGCCGGGCTGTGGCAGCGCTTCCAGCGTCATCTCGGTGCCGAAGGGGAACCCCTCCTGTGCGCGAGCACCTCCCGCCACGAGCCACAACGCGACCGCCGCGCACGCGATCTGCTTCACCGCCATCATCTGGAATCCTCGATCATTCTGACTCGCCGGACCTTCTATAAGACGGCGAAGGCGCTGAGAAGCTTCGAGGACAGCGGATGCCTGAAATCCCCGCAAGTCCGAAGCCTGCGGGGATTTCGCCAGTGCCAAGCGGCGTTCAACGACTGTAGACCAGGCTCGGCAACCAAAGGATGATCTGAGGAAACATGATGCAGAGTCCGACGCCGATCGCCTGCAGCACCATGAAATTGACCGAAGCCCTGAAGATCGTGGCCATGCTGATTTCGGGCGGAGCGACGCTCTTCAGATAGAACAGCGAATAGCCGAACGGAGGGCTGAGAAACGCCATCTGCATGTTGATCATGAAGATCACCCCGTACCACAGCGGCACGTCCGCGGCCTCCACGCCGGGAACTCCGAATAGGCCGCTCCAGTCCAGGCTCTTCATGATCGGCAGGAAGATCGGCACCGTCAGCAACAGGATGCCGACCCAGTCGAGAAACATGCCGAGCACGAACAGGATCAGCATCATCAGGAACAGGATGCCGTATGGCGGCAGGCCGGTGCCAAGGATCGAATTGGCGACGAACTCCTGACCGCCCTTGAGAATGAAGAATCCGACGAACATGGTGGCGCCGAAGAAGATCCACATCACCATCGCCGTCGCCTTCAACGTGGCAATGGCCGCCTCCTCGACCGCCGGCCAGGTCAGCCGCCGGTGCAGGGCTGACACGAACAGCGCGCCGAAGGTGCCAATTCCGGCCGCCTCGACCGGAGTGGCGATGCCGAAGAAGATGATGCCGAGGACGAGAACGATCAAAAGCAGCGGTGCGATCGTATTCTTCAGCAGCCGCAGCTTCTCCCTCAGATCGACCCGCTCCTCCCGTGGAAGCGCCGGACCAAGCTTCGGATTGATGTAACATCGGATGGTGATGTAGGCGATGTACATGCCGGAGAGCAGAAAGCCCGGCAGGATCGAGCCAACCAGCAATTCGCCAAGCGATTGCTGCGCCACCACCGCATACACGATAGCCATCACCGATGGCGGAATCAGAATACCCAGGGTGCCGCCCGCCAACAGAGCGCCGCAGGCGAGCTTCTGATCGTAGCCGCGCTTCATCATGGCCGGCAGCGCGATCATGCCCATCGTGACCTCGGTCGCACCAACGACGCCGACCATGGCGGCGAGCGCGGTGCAGGCCAGCACGGTTGCGGAGGCAAGGCCTCCCTTGAGTGAGCCCAGCCACTTATAGACGGCATCGAACAGCTCTTCGATGATGCCGGCTTTTTCCAGCATGGCCGCCATAAAGATGAACAACGGCACCGCGGACAGCTGGTAGTCGGTCATGAACGGAAAAATGCGCGCGGGCGTCATGTTCAGAACGGCCGCATTGCCGAACAGGAACAGGAAGATGACCGCAAGACTTCCAGTGCAGAACGCCATCGGCAGCCCGAGCGCAAGCAGGACGCCGAGCGAGCCGAACATCAGCAGCGTGAGCCAGGCAATATCGATACTCCACCCCATGGCTCAGGCTCTCCCACGTGCAAGGAACGCGATGTCCTTCATGAGTTTCGAAATTCCCTGCAGGAAGAGCAGCCCTGCGCCGATCGGCATCAACAGCTTCACGGACCAGTATTGCACGCCCCATTCGGTGAACGAGTGCTCGTCGTTGTTGATGGCGTCGGCGGCAAAACGCCAGCTGGTCCAAAACAATACCCCAACGAAGATGAAGAAGAAGACGGATGTGACGATGTCGGCCACCGCTTTGCCGCGCGGCGAGAACCTGGTGTAGATCACGTCGACGCGAACGTGCTGGTCTTCGCGATAGGCATAGGCGCCCGCCAGCATGTATTGCATGCCATACATCAGAAACATGCTTTCGTGCACCCAATTGGTGGGCGAGTTGAAGGCAAATCGCGCGATCACCTCGTAGTAATAGACGAACACCGAAAGCACGGCCCAATAGGCCGCAAACTCGCCGGCCCGGACGTTCACGAACTCGATCTTGTCGGTCAGCCAGGTGTGCACGCGCAGCGTGGGGTCTTCGCCTGTCCCCTGCTGATCGACATATGCGGCCTGCTCGGCAGGGGGCGGATGAAGCCTGCGCTCCGCAGCCTCGCGTTCTGACGCGCGCCTCACGGCGCCCGGCAACAGCACGGCATCCACGAGCAGCATCGCAGCCATCAGAATCGCGAGCCACCGCGAGTAGCCGCGCCACCGGTCGAGATCGGCCTGTGCTTGCGCGAATTGCTGTTCGGCGGCAGAGCCTTCGCTCTGGGCCTTCTTCAGCCTTTCGGTCATCCGCGGCGTTGCTGACACATTCGGCGGTATCTCCGCGCGCCTGATGGCAGTATGCGATCTCTCGACGGCGGCGCGGGTACGCGAGACGTCCTCGCGACGGTCGCGCATTTCATCATTCGTATAGAGGATCGCAAGGAAGACTGGAATGAAGATGAGGCCCCACATGTTGCGGAGATACAGGCGGTGCAGCCCCATGAAGCCCGCGCACAGCCAGAACATGTAGGCGATGAACAACGATGGACCTTGCGGGGTCCCGCGCTGCTTCTGGCGCTTGACGAAGTACATGGCTAGCAATGGAAATACGATCAGGGTGCCCCAATACAGCCAATGGGGCAGCACGAAATTCAGACTTGGCATCGAGGCCTCGGTAAGAGCGGGCTAAGGCAAGGAGACGATCGGAAAGAGCCTGTTCGATCCCGTGGAAGGAGGCATCGAAAGTGCCTCCTTGCACAATTTTTCGATCAGATCGAGCAGACCTCAAAGATCGAGCTTCTGGCCCCGGTACATCTCGGGGGTGACGTAGCCGAAGCTCGGAGATTCCATGACTTCAAGCTGCGCCTTGAAAATGCGCGCCGCGTCCTTGTCCTTGTTGGCCCATTTGAACCAGATCGGGACGGCGACTTTCTGGAATTCCTCGAGATCTTCCGCTGGCAGGCGATTGATCTGAACGCCGGCCTTTTCGAACTTGCCCCAGGCGACCATGTCGGCCTTCTGAATCGCGCCATGGTGGAGGGCCGAATAGGCCTCGATCTCGTTCTCCACCCAGAGCTGCATCTTCGGTGACAGCTTGTTCCAGTGGTTCAGGCCGACGCAGAAATCCATCAGGTCGACTGGCTGGTAGATCGACTCCAGACCTGGAGGTCCCATCCAGATGTATTTGGCGACCTGCTGGAAGCCGAGGTCCCAGTTGACCGCGGGACCGGTGTAGTCGGCCGCTTCGATGGTGCCCTTCTCGAGGGCGGAAAACACTTCGCCACCCGGCAGCAGGGTCGTCTTCGCACCGATCGCGGCGAAGCCCTCGGCGATCATGCCGCCCGGCACGCGCAACTTCAGGTCCTTGAAATCATCGATCGACCTGATCGGCTTCTTGGAGTGGATGATGTTCGGGCCGTGGTGGATGCGGCCGACATACATCAGCCCTTGCTTGGCAAACACGTCGCGCGCGAGCTTCAGTCCTCCATTGCCGTAGAAGAACACGTCCCATTCATGAGGATAGCGCAGTCCCATCAAATAGGACGAGAGGAAGGCCGTTGCAGGCACCTTGCCGGCCCAATAGAGCGTGAACGAGTTCATCGCCTCGAGCACGCCGTTTTTCACGCCGTCCAAGAGTTCGAAATCGCCGACGACTTCCTTCGCAGCGAACGGCTTGAACTCAAGCTCACCGCCGGTCTTTTCCTTGATGGAACCGCACCATTGCTTGAACGTGGCGAGCCCGACGCCAGCCGGCCACGAAGTTTGGACCTTCCACGTTGTCGTCTCGGCAGCCTGGGCATCACGAATGTAGGGCGCCGTGACGGCGGCCGTGCCGGCCGCGACAAGAAACTTGCGACGAGTGGTCTTTCGCTTGGTTGTTTCGTTGGTCATTGACTCCTCCCTTCTGGTCGCCGTATTCCGCCCTTATGGGCGGTTATCTTTGCGGCTTAACCTCCGGACTCAGCGGTTATTCCGCAATTTTTTGCAGCCAGCTGGAGCAATTTCGGACCAGCCGGACCGGCTCACATCCTCGCGAAGTTCCGAGGCCTCTTAAGCGGCCCCGTTTCGGCCATGCTAGGGTCGAGCGGCAGGCCGGGACAAGCCAACGCGGATTGAAGGGTTTACGACCTTAGTCTAAGCAGCCATCTAATTTTCGCCATGGCTCCCGGCATTTGCCCCCGAACCCTTGCGCACCACCCAGGAGACCCAGCTCTGTGAAGAACATCCGCGCCACGCTCGCGATCGTCTGGCGAATCGCCATGCCCTATTTCAGATCGGAGGACAAATGGGCCGGCCTCGGCCTGCTCGCCGCCGTGATCGCGATGGAGCTGGCGCTGGTCGCGATCAATGTCCTCGTCAATCAGTGGCAGAACCGGTTCTACAGTGCGCTGCAGGCCTACGATCTGGACGCCTTCGTTACGGAGATCTGGATCTTCCTCGGCCTCGCCTTCACCTTCGTCGCGCTGGCCGTGTACAAGCTTTACCTGAACCAGTGGCTGCAGATCCGCTGGCGGCAGTGGCTGACGCGACACTATCTCGGCGAATGGCTCGACGGCGCCACGCACTACCGCATGCAGCTCAGGGGCGAGGCCGCCGACAACCCGGACCAGCGCATCACCGAGGACGTCAAGACCTTCGTCGAGCAAACGCTGACCATCGGGCTCGGCTTGCTGTCGTCGATCGTGACGCTGGCATCGTTCGTCGTCATCCTCTGGGGCCTGTCCAACAAGGCGCCTCTGCACATTTACGGCACCGATATCGTCATCCCCGGTTTTCTGGTGTGGTCTGCGCTGGTTTACGCGATCCTGGGCACCGCGTTGACGCACTGGATCGGTGTACCGCTCGTCAATCTCAATTTCGAGCAGCAGCGCTTTGAAGCCGATTTCCGCTTCAACCTGGTCCGGGTGCGCGAAAATTCCGAGCAGATCGCACTCCTGAAGGGTGAACGTGCCGAGCGAGGGCGCCTGTTGCACCGCTTCGGCTTCGTCATCGCCAACTGGTACGCGATCATGAGCCGGACCAAGCGCCTCACGGCGTTCACGGCAAGCTATCAGCAGGCGGCGGTGGTCTTTCCCTATGTGATGGTAGCGCCCGCCTTCTTCGCCAAGAGGATCCAGCTCGGCGACATGATGCAGACCGGCTCGGCATTCGGCAGCGTGCAGGATGCGCTGTCCTTCTTCGTCACGGCCTACCGCTCGCTCGCCGAATGGCGCGCGGTGGTCGCCCGTCTCGACGGCTTCGAGATGTCGGTCGGCGCAGCCGCCAACATCGCGGCGCACGAGCCCACCATTGGCGTTGCGCCGTCCAGCCGCAGCAAGGCGATCGCACTCCAGCAGTTGCTGGTGAAGCTGCCAAACGGCGCGCCGCTGGTCACGGTCGATGCCTTCACGATCCAGCCGTCGGAGCGGGTGCTGGTGACTGGGCCGTCGGGCTCAGGCAAGTCGACGCTGTTCCGCGCCGTCGCCGGCATCTGGCCGTTCGGCACCGGGACGATCTCCATCCCCGAGAACGCCCGGCTGATGATGCTGCCGCAGCGGCCGTATTTCCCGGTCGGCCCGCTCGGCGATGCCGTGATCTACCCCGCCGAGCACGGCACGATCGCGCCCGACAAGATCAGGGAGGCCCTGGCGGGGGTCGGCATGCCGCGGCTGTCGGGACGGCTTGACGAGGAAGGCCACTGGAACCGGACGCTGTCGCTGGGCGAACAGCAGCGCCTGGGGCTCGCCCGCGCCCTGCTGCATGCGCCCGACTATCTCTTCCTCGACGAGGCGACCGCCTCGCTCGACGAGTTGTCGGAGGCCCGGCTGTACCGGTTGCTGGCGGAGAAGCTGCCGCAAGCCACCATCGTCTCGATCGGGCACCGCTCGACGCTCGACGTCTTCCACACCCGCAAGGTCGCGATGGTGGAGAGCGGAGAGATCCACGTACTCGGCAGCAGCCAAGAGCCGGCCGAGGCGGAGCCGAGCGCGGCGCGCTGAGACCGCCTGCGCTACCTGCCGGATCGTGATCGCTGGGACAGCCGTCCAAGGGATGGCGTCGCTTCCGCTCGCCTATCTCCCCGCCTTGCCCAGCGGCACGAAGAACGTGGATGCCCGGCACATCTGGTGCTGCGTCTCTGACGTCTGAGCGAGTCAACGTCATTCCGGGAATGTCATTCCCGGGTACGGGGCCGTGAGAATCCATTCAGCCGCGTACTCTGTGGCCCGATGGATTCCGGGCTCCCTCGCTCCGCTCGCGCCCCGGCAATGACGGAATGAACCGTTGGCCAGGGCATGACGACAGCTATCAATCCGGCGCCCCACGAGAGCCGTTCGCCCCAAGCAAAAGGGCGGCAGATCGCTCTGCCGCCCTCGCCAAGTATTCCGGGAAAAGTCTTACTTCAGGTTGGTCATCGCCGTCAGGTCGAACGACAGCTTGGCGATACCGGCCGCGCCGCACCAGTTGGAGCCGACTCCCGACGGATTGATCGGGGTCACGTCGGTACCGAGGTTCGGAGCGATGTTGCCGCGGGCGGAGAAGTCGCTGGTGAAGGCGTTGCAGTTACCCTTGGACAGGTCGGTGTCGGAATAACGCAGGTCCAGCGTGAACACCTTGTAGGTGAAGCCGATGCCGATGTTCCAGGTGTTGTAGTCGGCGTACTTGATGCCGTTCGGGAACGCCGGCACGCCGTAGAAGCTGTCGGAGGTGCCGAGCCACTGACGGCCGAACTCGCCCGAGACATACATGCCGACGCCGCTCGAGCCGAAGACCGTGCTGGGCGCGATGTACTTGCCGGTGATCGAGGTGTAGTTGCCCCAGGCGCCGGAGTTCAGGTAGCTCGGGGTGTAGTATTCGTTGACGCCGAACGACCAGTTGTCGTTCACCGTATAAGTCATCTTGCCGTAGACTTCGAAGAAGCTCAGGTCCTTCTTGATCACGTTGCCGTTGATCAGGGCCTGCGAGGCGCACTCGGCGCCCTGGAAGTTGCCGGCAAAGTCAATTCCGGGCGCGCCGAAGAAGCAGCTGCCGCCCGGATACAGATAGCCCCATACGCCGATGTCGAAGGCGAAGGCACCGAAGGTCGGGCGGATACCGCCATAGACGTCGATCTCGGCCGCGGCGCGGTTCGGGAAGGAGATGCTCTCACCGGACACGCCCACGTAGAGCTGGAGGTCCTTAGTGACGTTGTAGCGCGGCTCGAAATAGGCCGTGACCGACGGCTTGTGGTTCGACTGGGTGATACCGCGGAAAATATAGTCGCTCATGATGCCGCCGCCGAAGGCGACGTCCCAGGGCTCGAAAGCGGGCGGCGGCGGGGCTTTCAATGCCTTGACCGGCATATCTGCCGCGAAAGCCGAACCCGTCACCATTGCCAGCGCCGTTGCCAACAAAGCCACTTTTTTCATTTCGATCCCCATCGCCAGTTCTTAGACCTAGTCAGGTCCCAATAGCCCCCCGGGGCGCTCGACCTGATTGCAAATTTCGTAACTGCGGCAATGTGAATTGAGGGGTGCGAACGGTGAAGCAAAAAGCGCGGGCATCTGCCGACTTTTTAGGCGTTTTGACGATTCCACGAAAGGTTGTCAGCCTGTGTGTCTTCTCGAACACATTATTTGCATCGCAAAGCGCAGGAAGCACCGTGCAAGTACGGGACGGCCCGGGAAGCGTGTCACCCAGGTGACGAATCAGACGGGCGCGAGAAAGGACGTCCTCTGTAGGTGCTTGCGGCGATGCAAAAAGGCCGCAGCGTCACCGCAGCGGCCTTCCTGTTGTCGATCGCGGTCGCTGGACCTACCCCTGTCCCTCGGCCGGCGACGATTCCGCAGAAGACGAAGGCATCGCCCAGCTTGTCTCGGCGGCAGGCTCGGGAGCCGGAGCTTCCACCGGTGCTGATGGCTTCGGAGCAGGAGCTGCCTTCGCTTTCTTCGGTGCTGCTTTCTTCGCGGCCTTCTTGGGTGCGGCCTTCTTGGCCGACTTCGTCGCAGCCTTCTTGGCGGCTCTCTTCGGGGCTGCCTTCTTGGCAGCTTTCTTTGCAGACTTCTTGGCAGACTTTTTCGCGGACTTCTTGGCTGCCTTCTTCGCGGTCTTCTTCTTCGCCGCTACGACCTTCTTAGCCTTTTTGGCCTTCTTGCTTTTTTTCTTCTTCGCTTTCGCCATCGTGGTCCTCCTGTTGCCGCCGAACAATGGTCGATCGGGCGTCTTTCTGCCGTCACCTGCGGACGAAAGCTCAGCTTTTGAAAGCTCAAACTTGCGCGTTCAATGCCGGCCGCGACCCGCCCGTAGCCCAATCGAGAAGCTCAATCGTGTGTACGACCGGAATTGATGTGCCACTGGCAATCTGCACCATGCAGCCGATATTGCCCGCAGCAATCATGTCCGGCTTGACGCTCGCGATGTTGGCGACCTTGCGATCGCGCAACCGGTCCGCAAGCTCGGGCTGGAGAATGTTGTAGGTGCCCGCCGAACCGCAACACAAATGGCTCTCCGGCACATCTTTCACCACGAATCCATTCTTGGAAAGCAATTCTTTCGGAAGGCCCGTGATTTTCTGCCCATGCTGCAACGAGCACGCGGAGTGATAGGCGACCACGATGTTGTCCTGTGGCGCGGTGGCCGAAAGTCCGAGGCCGGCGACGTATTCGGTGATGTCCTTGGCAAGCGCGGACACCTTCGCCGCATCGGCTGCGAACGCCACATCCTCGCGCAGCAGATAGCCGTAGTCCTTGATCACGGTGCCGCAGCCGGACGCCGTCACCAGGATGGCGTCGAGCCCCTCGCCGGCCGCCTCCCGGCACCACGCAGCGATATTGGCGCGCGCCCGTGCCAATGCATCGTGGTCGTTGCCGAGGTGATGGGTCAGCGCGCCACAGCACTGCTCGTCCCGGACCAGGACAACCTCGATGCCGTGGCGGGTGAGAAGGCTGATGGCGGCCTGGTTGATGCGCGGCGCCAGCACCTGCTGGGCGCAGCCTTGCAGCAGAGCGACCCGGCCGCGTCTCTTGCCGAGCGCGGCGAACACGCTGCCGGCGGCGGGCCCGGGCGATGGCAGCCGGTTCGGCGCCAGCGCCAGCATCGCCTTGATGCGCTGGATCAATCCGGGCGTAGCCGAAGGCCGAGGCGTCGGCAGGAAGACGGCAAGCGGGCGGGCCAGCCGCGCCAGCCACATGCTCGCGCGGAAACGCTGCGGGTCCGGCAGGACGAAGGCCAACACCTGACGCAACAACCGCTCAGTCAGCGGCCGCTGATAGCGCTGCTCGATCCGGACCCGGGCCTGGTCGACGAGGTGCATGTAGTTCACCCCTGACGGGCAGGTCGTCATGCAGGCAAGGCACGACAGACAGCGGTCGATATGTTTGACCACCTCCGCCGTCGGCTCCTGGTCCTTCTCCAGCATCTCCTTGATCAGGTAGATGCGGCCGCGTGGGCTATCGAGCTCGTCGCCGAGGAGTACATAGGTCGGACAGGTTGCGGTGCAGAAGCCGCAATGGACGCAGGCGCGAAGGATCTTGTCGGCTTCGGCGATGTCGGGGTCGGCGAGCTGCGCCAGTGAGAATTCGGTCTTCATGCCGCAGCGCCCCGCCTCAGGCGTCCCCGGTTGAGAATGGTCTTCGGATCGAAACTGGCGCGCACCCGCTCGCTCAGCGCCGCGATGCCAGGCGCTTGCGGATGGAATACATCGATATCACACCTGACGTCCTCGGTCGCCCGGATCAGCGTGGCATGTCCTCCGAACGCGTTGGTGAGCTGGCGCACGGCCGGGACATGCGCGTCCGGCTTCGGCGGCACCGCCGCCCAGATCAGTCCGCCGCCCCAATCATAGATCAGGTCGCCGCCGGTCTCGCGTGCCAATTGGGTGCCGAGCGCCGCACCCGACGCCGGCGGACAGACGATCCGCCAGACCGGCCAAGCGCCCAGCGCGCCGTTTGCCGCGAACGGCAGGACGTCGCGGATCGTGGCCCACAGCGCGGACGATGCGGCGTCTTCGATCAGGGTCGCGGTTCCGAACGGCGCCAGCAATTCGCGCAGCGAGCCGGCGCGGTGCGCGGCGGACGCCGTGATGCCCTCGAGCCGCAGCACGGTCAGCGCCTCGTCCTGGCCCGCGACGTCGCCGAGCCCATTGGCCTTGGTGCGAAAGGCCGATTTCGGCAGATGCGCGGCTCCGGAAACGTCGAAGGGCGAGCCGAGCGCCGCCGTCATCGCCTTGTTGGCGCGGGCATCGTCGAGTCCGCGGAGCAACAGCGTCCGCTCGGCCTCGGGCTTGGGCATCACCTTGAGCGTGACCTCGGTCATCACCGCCAGCGTGCCCCAGGAGCCGGCGAGAAGCTTGCAAAGGTCGTAGCCGGTGACGTTCTTCACCACCTTGCCGCCGGTCTTGAAACTGTCGCCAAAGCCGGAAACGGCGTGCGCCCCGAGCAGATGATCGCGCGCCCCGCCCGCCCTGATCCGCCGCGGACCGGCGAGCCCGGCGGCGATCATGCCGCCGATGGTTCCGAGCGCCGGCGTGCCGAGCAGCGGCGCCGTGTTCATCGGCTCGAAGGCGAATTGCTGGTTCTTGGCATCGATCAGCGACAGCACGTCGGCCAGCGGCGCGCCGGCCTGGAGCGTGACGATCAGCTCGTTGGGCTCGTAGGAGGTGACCGCATTGAGCGCGGAGACGTCGAGCACGGCATTGGTCGCCATCGCATGGCCGATACCGCGCTTGGAGCCATGACCGATGATCTCGAGCGGCTGCTCGTTGGCGATCGCCGCGCGCACCACCTCTTCGACGTCTTTGCCGTCTCTGACCTTGAGCGTATCCACGAGAGGAGGCCGTAACGAAATTCGCGCCGGAAATCAAATCTGTCAGACACTGCGCTTCGCCCGGGCTGACAATCTCTGGTGCAACGCGAAAGAGCGCTGGCCGGGGCGCTCCCGTTGGCAGGCAAGCCTTCCGCTGCTTGTCGTCAACTGGCGCATCTTACCGAAGCAGCCCAGCCGGACGAAGCGAGCAAGAACGGTGGGGCGACGCAATCTCGCGGCGCCCGCAACCAGACTTCGCGCTCTGCATCGATCGTCGGGATCACCGGCACTGCTTCGGCGGATCGGCGCGACGCGCCCATCGGGCATTTGCTGGACCTGCGATAATAGATTGATGAACAGGCGTTCATGGAACGGCGCAGTTTCCAACCCGTTGATCACGATGCTTCCTTCAGAAGGAGGAATGAAGATGAAGAGGATAATTGTTGCACTTTCTGCCATCGCCCTCATCGGCGCTGCGCCGGCCGTCTTTGCCCAAGGCGTATCAAGCAAGACGCCGGGCCAAGAGATGCAGACCAAGGGCTCCAAGGCAGGCCATCCGGGAGCATCCGGCTACACTCCGGGACATAAGAAGCACGCCATGGGTTCTAAGAAAGGTCACCCCGGCGCTTCTGGCTACGCTCCCGGCCAAACCACTGGCGCGAGCACGAAGTCTGGTGGCGCGAGCACGAAGTCTGGCTACTGACGGTCGTCTCGCAATTGCCAATAGGCCAATGACAAGAGCCGCCGCGGTCTCAACCCGGCGGCTCTTTGTGTGAGCGATCCCGGTCGCTCAGAACCGGGGAATATCCGGAAACGCGAGCTTACCTGCATGCACATGCATGCGGCCGAGCTCGGCGCAGCGATGCAGGGTCGGAAACACCTTTCCGGGATTGAGCAGACCCTGCGCGTCGAAGGCGCATTTCAACCGCTGCTGCTGGTTGAGGTCGATCTCGGTGAACATATCCGGCATGAGGTCGCGCTTCTCGATGCCGACGCCGTGCTCGCCGGTGAGCACGCCGCCGAATTCGACGCAGGCGCGCAGGATGTCGGCGCCAAAAGCCTCCGCGCGCTCGATCTCGCCGGGCTTGTTGGCGTCGTAGAGGATCAGCGGGTGTAGATTGCCATCGCCGGCGTGGAACACGTTGGCGCAGCCGAGCTGGTATTTTTCGCCGAGTTCGCGGATGCGCGCCAGCGCCTTCGGCAGCGCGCCGCGGGGAATCGTGCCATCCATGCAGAGATAATCGGGCGAGATGCGGCCCACGGCGGGAAACGCTGCCTTGCGGCCCGCCCAGAACAGATTGCGCTCGGCCTCCGAGGTCGAGATCTGGCAGGTGGTCGAGCCGCAGCCATTCGCGATCGCCTCGACGCGCGTGATCAGCTCGTCGACCTCGATCTTGGGACCGTCGAGCTCGATGATCAGCAGCGCTTCGACGTCGAGCGGATAGCCGGCATGGACGAAGGCCTCGGCGGCGTGGATCGCGGGCTTGTCCATCATCTCCATGCCCCCAGGGATGATGCCGGCGCCGATGATGCGCGCCACGCATTCGCCGGCGGCCTCGACCTCGGCGAAGCCGACCATCAGCGCGCGCGCGGTCTCCGGCTTTTGCAGGATGCGCACCGTGATCTCGGTGATGACCCCGAGCAGGCCTTCGGAACCGGTGATGACGCCCATCAGATCGTAGCCGGGGTTCTCCGCCGACTTGCCGCCGATGCGCAGGATCTCGCCGCTCATCAGCACGATCTCACAACCGAGCACGTTGTTGGTGGTCATGCCGTATTTCAGGCAATGCACGCCGCCGGAATTTTCCGCGACATTGCCGCCGATCGAGCAGGCGATCTGCGAGGACGGGTCTGGCGCGTAATAGAAGCCGGCATGCGCGACCGCCTGACTGATGGCAAGGTTGGTGACGCCGGGCTCGGTGACGACGACGCGGTTGTCGAAATCGATCTCGCGGATGCGCTTGAACTTGCCGAGCCCGAGCAGCACGCCGTCCTCGAGCGGCAGCGCGCCCCCGGACAGCGAGGTACCGGACCCGCGGGGCACGACCTTGATGCCCTGCTCTGCACAATATTTCAGGACCAGCGAGACCTGCTCGGTGGTGTCAGGCAGCACCACGACCATCGGCGGCTGCCGATAGGCCGTCAATCCGTCGGATTCATAGGCTCGCATCTCGGCGGCGCTGTCGATCACGCCTTCGCCGGGGACGATTGCGCGCAGTGCGGCAACGACGTCCGCGCGGCGCGCGAGCACGGCCTGGTCGCTCGCAGGCATCATGATGGCCATATCAAATCCTTCATGGCATATCCGTCCGGCTCACGCCGCACGATCCAATTTATCGCGGTAAATCAACCACGTCCGGGGGTGTTTGGGTAGGCCATCCGAAAGTCGGACCCGCAATCGCCAGCGAGTTCGCTCTGGGACAAGTAGGAAATCGTGAAACCTGCCATGGTCTGGCGGCTTGTCCAAGCCGGGCAGGCCTGCCAAAACCGGCAGGTCCGACAATTGCCGCTCAGGCAAGAGACTGACTAGACCCACCAGGGAAGAGACGAAGAGCACCCGATGACAAAACTGACTTTTGGCGCACTGACGATCCTCACCGTGATTGCCACCGCACCCGCCGCGATGGCGCAGGATGTCGCGGCCGGCAAGACATCATTCAACAAATGCCTGGCCTGCCACGCAATCGGCGAAGGCGCCAAGAACAAGGTCGGCCCCGAGCTCAACGGCCTCAACGGCCGCAAGTCGGGCACCGCTCCCGACTACAACTACTCGGATGCGAACAAGAATTCCGGCATCACCTGGGACGAGCCGACCTTCAAGGAATACATCAAGGATCCCAAAGCCAAGATCCCCGGCACCAAGATGGCGTTCGCCGGCATCAAGAACGAGACCGAGATCAACAATCTCTGGGCCTATGTCTCGCAGTTCGACAAGGACGGGAAGATCAAGCAATAGGTGCGGAAAAGGCGGCCGCTAGAGCTACGGTTCTGATTGAATCAGAACCGAAGCTCCAGCATCCACTTCGCTCGAAAACGCTTTAATCGGCGGCCGCCTGCGCCTGGACGATCTTCCCGATCATCGTCTCGATCTCCGCCTTCACGACATCCGGTACGGCGTTCTGCACCATGTGGCCGAGATCGGGCAGCACGATCAGCTTCGCATTCGGCACGATCGCGGCAAACGGGCGTGCGTGGATGCCGGTCGATACGGTCTTGTCGGGCTCGCCGGCGATGATCGTGACCGGCGCCCTGATCTCGCCATAGCGCGAGACTTGTGCAGCAACCGCTTCCTTCAGCGTCACCAGATCATAGGCATTGGCGATGAACTCGCGCGGACGTAACAGCAGCGGCGTCGCGGAGTCCCTGACGAAGCCGTCCGGCATAACTTGCGGCAGGAAGACGTTGCGCGCACCGGATTCAGTAAGAACATAGCCGAGCGGCAGCGTGATCGTGTAGGCGAGCAGCGGACCGATCACGGGCGTTGCGATGATCTCGTTGTAGCGACCGACGCCGCCGCGCCAGGGATGAGTGACGGGCGCGAGCATCACGAGGCCAGCGACGCGGTACGGGTGATCGAGCGCGATCCGCGCGCCGAGGGCGCCGCTCCAGGAATGCACCACGAAGACCGCGCGGTCGATCCCGAGCTTCTGAAGCGCATCATCGATCATCCGCGCCTGGATCTGCGGCGTCGAATCCTGCCGCCGCACACGCGTGCTCCAGCCATGGCCGGGACGGTCGATCAGAATGACGCGACGATCCCTGGCGAGGAGATCGCCGAGCGGCCGCCGCATTGCTTCGAGATTGGAGCTTGCGCCGTGCAGCATCACGATCGGCAGGCCAGCGTTGCGCGGGCCGAGATCGACGACGTGAAGCACCGCGCCGTCGACCGCGATCATCCGGCCCTGCGGCGGATAGGCGCGCTGCACGACGAGGATTCCGGCCTGCGTGGCCAGCGCCAGCAGAACCAGCGCCGTCACGACTGACATCACGATCATTGAGCGAATCCGGGCGGTCCTGGGCACAGGACAGTTACGGGTCTTGGCACACGCCAGTTTCGCTCAGTCGGCTTCAGGGCTTCCACCGGAAACAGCGGGGCTGTGGATATGTGCACAATTAGGGAACGTAAAAACCCAACGGAATCAACAATATTCCTTGGCGACACGCAAGCCTCGGACCAGCTTCATGCAGTCGTCATCGCGGCTTCCATATAATCGCCATGGTCGGTTCGGCCATCTAGGCGCGGGTGGGCGCCGATCCTCCTCGCAGCCTCGGGGATGCGGGAAAGACCGGCAGGATTTTTTCCTGGTTTGAACCGGAGGATTTTCGATGAGCTTCAGATCGAACGACACTGCGATCGACGAGATCGTCGCGAGCTGCAGCGGCGACCTGCGCGGTGCCGTGCGGGCGCTGCTCCTGATCAACGAGCATCTCGAAGCTGAGCTTGCAAAGGCTTACGCCGCCGTCGCCGATCGCGGCCTCACCGAGCGCGGCGGCAGCGTCCTGCACTAGGTGTCCTGCACCAGGTGCAAGCGACTTAGTTCGACCCGTCCTCGTCCTTCTCCTCGTCGGGCGTGACCGCGGGACAGGCGCGGATCGTCGAACGGGCAAGCTTGGCGTCGGCCTTGGATTTGTAGGGGCCGTCACCGAACCAGATATCGCCGATGATCACGGGATTGCTGGTCACGATATCGCATTTGCCGGTGGCGCGGTTGCCGACCACCCAGAACAATCCGTCGGCAAGGCTCACCGTCCCGGACGCGAGCAGCAAGCTACCTGCAAAGATCAAACGCTTCATGGCTTTTGCTCCTGCGATGCAGGTAGGCCTGCGGCAGCCCCGGCAATAGCCCTCGCGACGCGACGCCTGCGATCGTGGTTAATCCACGCCGGCCGCGATCGCTCAAGAAATGATCGAGTTATAGGCTAGATGTCGCGACCTTCGACCTTCTCGGTCAGCGCCTTGACCTGGTCGGGGATCTTCTCGAGGTGCGGATTGACGGCGAGCGCCTTGCGGTAGGCTTCCAGCGCGCGCTTCTCGTTGCCGACCTCCTGCATGATCATGCCGAGCCCTGCGAGCGCACCGAAATGGCGCGGTTCGCGGATCAGCACTTGCTGAATGTCGGCGAGCGAGCGGCCATAATCGTTCTGCATGTAATAGAGCGTGGCGCGCCGGTTCCAGGCCTCGATATAGTCGGGCCTGAGCTTGATGATCGAATCCAGCAGCTTGATCGCGACATCGATCTTCTGCGCCTCGACCGCGGTCTTGGCGCGCGACATCAACAGTGCCGCGGTGTCGCTCGGGGTCTGCAGCCAGATCGCCCAGATCCGCGCCTCGACATGCTTGGCGCTGGTCTCGTCGGGCGCTGCCTTCAGCGCGCCGAACAGGAAATCGAGATTCTTGGTGCGGTCGACCTTGGGCAGCTTGGCCGGCGCTTCCGGCAGCTTCTTCTGCTGGCCGGGCGGAGGCGGCGGCTCAATCTGCTGCGCCAGCACCGGGGCGAAGCCGGCGGTCCCCAGGACCAGGGCCAGACACAGGGTGGGCGCGCAGAGGAATCTCAGTGCCATGGGCAAAGTCTAAACGCGCAAAGCCGCCCTTGCAAAGCAGGGCGGCGTCAAACTCGTGTGAGACCGTGGTCTTGCGGAGCGCGAAGGCGTCCTGGAGGGCGAGATCAGCCCTGACGCGCCTTGAAGCGGCGCTGCACCTTGTTGATCACATAGACCCGGCCCTTGCGGCGGACCAGGCGGTTGGCGCGATGGCGACCGCGCAACGATTTCAGCGAGTTACGGACCTTCATGGCAGAATCCTGAACGTTCGAAAGGCCGTGTTCGGCACTACCGTTTCGGCACGCGCGAATATGGCAAAATGAGATTTTTCCCGCTGGCGGACCGACCGCCCGGGACGGGGCGGTTCTTAAGGCATCGCGGGAGGTGATGTCAATGTTAACTGCCCGGTTCCGAACCAGCAAAATTCGCGAAAACAACCCCATGCACAGTAGAAACGGCCGGATCGGCCCGATCTGCCGAGCCGATAACCTGCGGCAGCGCCTTGCCAAATTCGTTATATGATATAATCAATTTGGCAACCCGGGAGGAAACCCATGCCAAAGCTGAAGCTGCCCAACATCGACGATGTCGTCGCCATCGACATCCACACCCATGCCGAGGAGCCCTGTGGCTGCCATGCCGACGACGGCTATGACGATTTCCAGGCGCAGATGGCGGAGTATTTCAAGTCGCCCAACAAGCATCCGCCAACGGTACCGGAGACCGCGGCGTACTACCGCTCCAAGAACATCGCCGCCGTGATCTTCCCGGTCGATGCCGAGCGCGAGACCGGCTTCCGCCGCTATAACAATTACGAGATGCTGGAGGTCGCCTCCGACCATCTCGACGTCCTCATCCCCTTCGTCTCGATCGACCCGCACAAGGGCAAGCTCGGCGCCCGCGAGGCGCGCAAGCTGATCGAGGAATACGGGGTGCGCGGCTTCAAATTCCACCCGACCATGCAGGGCTTCTACGCCAACGACCGCATGGCCTATCCGCTCTATGAAGAGATCAATAATGGCGGCGCGATCGCGCTGTTCCACACCGGCCAGACCGGCGTCGGCTCCGGCATGCCCGGCGGCATGGGCATGCGGCTGAAATATTCCAACCCGATGTACATGGACGATGTCGCGGCCGATTTCCCCGACCTCAAGATCATCCTCGCCCACCCCTCCTTCCCCTGGCAGGAGGAGGCGCTGTCGGTCGCGACCCACAAGCCGAACGTCTATATCGACCTCTCCGGCTGGTCGCCGAAATATTTCCCGCCGATCCTGGTGCGCTACATCAACTCGATCCTCCAGGACAAGATGCTGTTCGGCTCGGACTGGCCGGTGATCACGCCGGATCGCTGGCTGTCGGATTTTGCCAAGATCGACATCCGCGACGAGATCCGGCCGAAGGTGCTCAAGGCCAACGCGCGCAAGCTGTTGGGAATCTAGGCGCTCACCCATCGCCCATAGCGCATAGGGCTTCGATCCCGGTGACCGAAGCCCTCGGCTCAGACGCTCGAGGCCTCAGCCGGGTCTCGCCCAGCGGGAGGCTCGGAATATAGAACGACGATAGCTGGCCGTTCCGATATAGTCCGTGCGCCTGCAACGATCCAAGGGAGGGGTCAATGAGCACCAAAGCCGTCGTCTTCGACGCCTACGGGACGCTCTACGACATCCAGTCGGTCGCAGAGATCACCGAGGATGCGTTTCCAGGCTATGGCGAGATCATCACGCAGGTCTGGCGTATCAAGCAGCTCGAATACACCTGGTTGCGCTCGCTGATGCGGCGCTACCAGGATTTTGCCACTGTCACGCGCGACTCGCTTGCCTATACGCTGCGCGTGCTTGGGATCGCTTACGAGAACGACGCATTCGAGCGCGTGATCGAGAAGTATCTGCACCTCGACCTCTATCCGGATGCGACGGCAGCGCTTGCGGCCCTGAGACCGCGAAAGCTTGCCATCCTCTCCAACGGCAGTCCGGACATGCTCAATGCGCTCGTGCGCAATTCCGGCCTCGACGCCTTGCTCGATGCCACCATCAGCGTCGACGCGAAGAAAATCTTCAAGCCGAGCCCGGACGTCTATGAGCTGATCGGCGAGGTGCTCGGCACCAAGGCGAACGAGGTTCTGTTCGTCTCCTCCAATCCCTGGGACGCCGCCGGCGCGAAATCGTTCGGATTGAAGGTCGCCTGGATCGAGCGGGTGACGCCCGAAGCCATGGCGCTGGCTTGCGTCGAGAACGAACTCGTGGCACCGCTGACGATGTTCAAGGCGATCCGCACCCAGATGGACGAGCTCGGCTTCGCGCCGGATCACCGCATCCGCGCACTCTCCGAGTTGCCAGGAATCGCTTAAGGAATCGCTTCGGGATCGCCGCCCATGTTCTTGGAATGAGCTGTTTGGAATGAGCCTTCAATCCGTTCGCGATTTTTTCGCCGAGAGAGCCCCCGACATTACCGTCATCGAATCCCCGATCAGCTCTGCCACGGTGACGCTGGCGGCGGAAGCCTATGGCGTCGAGCCGGGGCGCATCGCCAAGACGCTGTCGTTGCGCATCGGCGAACGCGTAATCCTGATCGTCGCTGCCGGCACTTCGCGCATGGACAACAAGAAGGTGAAAGCGCAGTTCGGGGGCAAGCCGAAAATGCTGGGACTGGAGGAGGTCGCCGAGATCACCGGCCACGAGGTCGGCGGCGTCTGTCCGTTCGGCCTGAAGGCGCCGCTGCCGATCTATTGCGACGTCTCGCTGAAAGCGTTCGACGTGGTGGTGCCGGCCGCAGGCTCGACCCACAGCGCCGTGCGCATCACGCCGGAGCGGATGGCTGAGCTCGTCGCGGCCGAATGGGTCGATGTCTGCGAACACCGATCCTAAGCGAGGCTAATCATCCTCGTCATAATAGGGCCGCGGCGGAGGGGGCGGCGCGGTGTTGTAGCGCGGCGGGGGCGCGGCGCGGTTGCGCGGCACCGGCTGCTGCGGCTGGGCCTGGTTGTTCGATTGGAACACTGCACGGCAGCCGCTCGAGAGCTGCGGCGTGTTCTGCTGCAAGCAGGCCACGATACGGTTCACGTCGGGAATCTGATCGCTGCACAGGCGCCACACATCAGGCGTGCAGGCCATCTGCTGTTCCATTGTGCCGCGATATTCCTGGGCGAATGCTGCGTTCTGCGCGACGATGCCGCCGATCGCGAGCGCCACACCCAGCGCAATCCGCTCTGTTCGCATGTCCCGATCCTTCCCGAATCCCATCAAAACCTCCCCAATCAATGAGGCGGGGGAAGGTTCTGGACCAACAACAAAATGTGAAAGCGCGCCTGGAACCTACTCCACCTTGCCGATCTTCTTCACCGCCGCGACCAGTCGCGCGCTGTCGGCCGCGACGAATTGCGCGAAGGCCGGCGCATCCTGATAGGCCACGAGACTGCCCGAGGTCTCGAACGATTTGAGCACGTCCGGACTCGTCATGACCTGCGCCATCGCCTCGCGCAGACGGGTCGCGATCGAGGCCGACAGCGCGCTTTGCGCGAACAGGCCGGCCCAGATGTACATCTCGACATCCCTGTAGCCGAGCTCCTGAAAGGTCGGCACGTCGGGGAAGCTCGCGATGCGCTGCGCGCCGCAATTGCCGAGCACGCGCAGCTTGCCGCCGTCGACCTGCGGCTTCAGCGTGCCGGGCGCGGCGGCGATCGCCTGCACGGTACCACTGAGGATCGCGGTCAGTGCGGGACCTGCGCCGCGGAACGGCACGTGCAGCAGCTTGATGCCGGCGCTGCTTGCGAACATCTCCATCGCCACGTGCAGCGTGCCATAGGGCCCCGACGACCCATAGGTGATCTGGCCCGGCCGCTTCTTCGCGTCCTCGACGAAATCCTGCGCCGTCTTCCATGGCGCCGAGGCCGGCACCGCGAGCAGCGTGGGATCGGCGAGCACGCGCGCGATCGGCATGAACTGCGAGACCTCGTAAGCAACGGGACGCTCGAACAGCCGGTCGGCTTCTGGGAGCACCGCGAGCGAGGACAGCGTCATCAGCAGCGTGTAGCCATCCGGCTCGGCGCGCGCCGCTGCGGCATTGCCGACCGATCCGCCGCCACCGCCGGCTCTGTTGTCGACGATCACGGGCTTGCCGAGGACCCGCTCCAGCGCCTGTGCCACCGGGCGCGCCGCGAGATCGGCCTGTCCGCCCGCCGGAAACGGCACGATCATGGTGATGTTGCGGACGGGATAGGTCTGGGCGAAGGCTTTGTCAGGTAACGCAGCGCGCAACAACGGCAGTGTAGCAGCGGCGCGAAGGACGTCGCGTCGATCCATGGCAGGTCCCTCCCCTCATTTTCTTTGTTTCGCCAGCCAGCCTAACGTCGCGATCGGCAAGAACAAGATGTTTACGAAGCATTAGCCATGTTCGGCCGAGCCCGGAACGCATGCCTGAGGCCTCCGTTGCCCTCCCAGGAGTGTGCCATGGGAAAACTCGCGACCATCGACGTTGCCTTGGACGAGATGCTGGTGAATCTCGCCGCGATCGTCTTGCGACTTTCAACGCCCGAAATGACGCGAACACCGGAAGCGCGGCGCGCACTGGCACAATCCGTCCATCAATATGCGGTTTGCGCGAAGCGTTCGAGCGACCCGCGTGTCCACGAGTTGAAGTCGCAGCTGGAAGAGACGCTGAAGCCAAGCTTGCGCATTGTCGCGATCGACGGCGTGAAGGTGTCGTAGTCCAGCCGCAAAGCGAGATGCCGTAGGGTGGGCAAAGGCGCGCTCTTCGCGCGCCGTGCCCACCATCACTCGCCGAAATGCCCCGCAACATCGCGCATATCCCCTCCCCAATCCAAGGGAAGAATGCCCTGGTCCACATAGCGATGAAAACTGCTGAGAGACCAGTCGCGCACTCGGGTGACGAGGCCGTGTTTCACGGGGTTGAAATGGATGTAATCAACGTGTCGCTCCAAGTCTGCGTCGTCGCGAATTGTGTGCTCCCAGAAACGTCGCTGCCAGATGCCCTTCTCACGCTTTCTCAGCTTGCTACTTGAAGGGAACCCAGCCTCCAAGCCACGCGAAAATCCGCTTTTGATCAGATTCCAACGCGATGAAAAGTCGACGTCACCTTCCGGCAACGTCCAGATCGCGTGGAGGTGGTCGGGCAAGATACAAATTGCGACCGTCTCAAACGGCCGGCGCTGAAAGACGGTTCGGTAAGTTCGCCTCAGGCGATCGGCTTGATCAACGAGTAGCGTGCTCGACCGATCTGCGAGCACGACGGTGAAGAAAAACATCCTGCCCTGTGCGCGCCGATATCGAGACACTTGTGATCACCTCGGGCAAAGCCGTGGGCACGCTTTGCCCACCCTACGGCAGTTACATTGCCTTCGCACCCTTCTTCGGCCGCCGCTTGCAGGTGCCCGGCAGCTTCGCGGCCAGGAAATCGCCGAGCGCCTCGACGCGCGCGGGGCGCGGGCCGCCGGGCGGCGTTACCAGGTGCACGGCGCCTTCGGCCTGCTTCCAATCCTTCAGGATCACCTCGACCTGGCCTGAGGAGATCGCCTCGCCGACGATGAACTCGGGAAGCTCGGCGATGCCGAGGCCTGCGATCAGCGCCGGCATCACCGCTTCGCCGTTGTTGACGCGGAGCTGGCCGCCCGGGCGCACGCTGGCCTGCTCGCCGGCCGAATTGGTGTAGTGCCAGACGTTCGGCGTCGAGAGATAGACGTAGCTGAAGCATTTGTGCTCGGCCAGATGCATCGGATGTGTCGGCCGGCCGTGCTGTTTGAGATAGGACGGCGCGGCCACGGTATAGCGCGGCATGGTGAAGAGCTGCCGTGCGATCAGCGAGGAATCCGGCAGCCGCGCGATCCGCACCGCTATGTCAAATCCCTCGCCGATCAGGTCGACGGTTGCATCGCTCAGATGCAGGTCGACCGAGACTTCCGGATAGGCCTGAAAGAATTCCGGCAACAATGGCGCCACCGCCTTGATGCCGAACGTCATGGGCACGGCGAGCCGGACCAGCCCGCGCGGTGCCACCGATTGCGCCAGCGCTTCGTTCTCCGCGGCTTCGCCATCGGCCAGCAGGCGCGTCGCGCGTTCGGCGAGCTTGTGGCCGGCATCGGTCAACGCGAGCCGGCGCGAGGTGCGGTTGAACAGCCGGGCGCCGAGCCGCTCCTCCAGCCGCGTGACCGCCTTGGAGACCGTCGCCTTGGACATCGCGAGCTCGCTTGCGGCCCCCGCAAACGACCGTAATTCCACGACTTTTGCGAAAACCGCGAGCGCCTCGAAATCGGGGAGTTTTGCCATGGCAGCCGATCCTATCGGGTATTTTTAGAAACAATACGTTTCAACAGTTTCTATTTCTATACCACAGGCGGAGGCTTATCCAAGGGTCATCAGACATTTCCAAGGGTCATCAGACATTCAGAAATGGAGAAATCCAATGACCAAGAAGCTCTCAGGCAAGGTTGCCCTCGTCACCGGCGGCTCGCGCGGCATCGGCGCGGCTTCGGCCCGCGCACTCGCCGATGAAGGCGCTGATGTCGCCATCAGCTATGTCGCTTCGCCCGACAAGGCGGAGGCCGTCGTCGCCGAGCTGAAGGCCCATGGCGTCAAGGCCCGCGCCTACAAGGCCGATCAGGCCTCGGCCAAGGAGGTCGATCAACTGGTCAGGAGCGTCGCCAGTGATTTCGGCCGGCTAGATATCCGCAATGGCGGCGTCGCTGTCGGCGGGTTGATCGACGATGCCGCGACCGACACCGCCGCGCTCGCCCGCCAGGAAGACATCAACGTGCACGGCGTGATCGCCGGGATCCGCGCGGCCTCGAAGCTGATGGGCGAAGGCGGCCGCATCGTCACGATCGGTTCCGGTATTGCCACACGCGCCTCGTTCCCTGGCCTCGCCGATTACGCTGCGACCAAGGCTGCGATCGTCGGCTACTCCAAGGGCGCTTCGCGCGACCTCGGGCCGCGCGGCATCACGGTCAACGTGCTGCAGCCTGGCTCAATCAACACGGACATGAACCCCGACGACGATCGTGAATTCGCCGACGCGCAGCGCAAGCAGCACGCACTGCAACGCTTCGGGACCGCGGAAGAAATCGCCGCCGGCGTCGTCTTCCTCGCAAGCCCGGAGGCCTCCTTCGTCACCGGCACCGTGCTCAATGTCGACGGCGGGTTCGGCGCCTGATCCGAACCGCCCCCCTTCAAGTCAAGGAATTACGCAAATGATCGAACTCAGACCTTTCGCAAAGCTCGGCGGCGCCGATCACGGCTGGCTCAAGGCCAAGCACCATTTCTCCTTCGCCAGCTATTACGATCCGAACAACATGGGTCACGGCGCCCTGCGCGTGTGGAACGACGACGAGATCGCGCCGAACACCGGCTTTCCCGCCCATCCCCACGCCAACATGGAGATCATCACCTATGTGCGCGAGGGCGCGATCACCCATCAGGACAGCCTCGGCAACGAGGGACGCACCGAGGCGGGCGACGTGCAGGTGATGAGCGCGGGCAGCGGCATCCGCCACTCCGAGTACAATCTCGAGCCGACCAGGACGCGGATCTTCCAGATCTGGATCGAGCCGACGGCACGCGGCGGTCAGCCGACCTGGGGCTCGAAACCGTTCCCCAAGGCGGGCCGCTCCGGCAAGCTCGTCACCATCGCGAGCGGCTTCGAAGACGATGCGGACGCGCTGCCGATCCGCGCCGATGCGCGGGTGCTCGCCACCACGCTGAAGGCCGGCGAGAGCGCGGAATACGCGCCGCAGAAGTCGCGGCACCTCTACCTCGTGCCCGCGGCAGGTTCAGTCGAGATCAACGGCGTGCGCGTCAACGCCCGCGATGGCGCCGCGATCCACGACGAGGACAGCTTGAAGATCACCGCTCTGGAAGATTCGGAGCTCGTGCTCGTCGACGCGGCGTAGGCGCCGTCACCACACAGCAACTCGTCATGCCCGGCCTACGCCACGCCGAAGAGGATTCGGCGTCACAGGCGGGGCAAGCCGGGCAACGAATAAACAACTCACCTCGTCATCCAACGGAGACCACCCATGACCAAAGTTCTCGTCCTCTATTATTCCGCCTACGGCCACATCGAAGCGATGGCGAATGCCGTTGCGGAGGGCGCGCGCGAAGCCGGCGCTACTGTCGACATCAAGCGCGTTCCAGAGCTGGTGCCGGCCGAGGTCGCAAAAGCCTCCCATTACAAGCTCGATCAGGCTGCGCCCATCGCCAAGATCGAAGACCTCACCAATTACGACGCGATCATCGTCGGCACCGGCACCCGCTTTGGCCGCATTGCCTCGCAGATGGCCAACTTCCTCGACCAGGCCGGCGGGCTCTGGGCCAAGGGCGCGCTGCACGGCAAGGTCGGCGGCGCCTTCACGTCGAGTGCGACCCAGCACGGTGGGCAGGAGACGACGCTGTTCTCGATCATCACCAACCTGCTGCATTTCGGCATGGTCGTCGTCGGCATGAACTACGGCTTCGCCGGTCAGATGAAGCTCGACGAGGTCACGGGCGGCGCGCCCTACGGCGCCACCACCATCACCGGCGGCGACGGCAGCCGCCAGCCCAGTGCCAACGAGCTCGCCGGCGCGCGCTATCAGGGACGCCAGATTGCGGAGACCGCGAAAAAGCTGCACGGCTGATGCGATCGCGGGCGGCATTCTCGTTCGAGAATGCCGCCTCAGCGTGTCCCCTTGCCCATCGCCCGCGCCGCAAGAGCGGCGAGCCTGGGGTGACGGCGCAGGCCCTGCGCGGCATGGTCACGCCATGTATAGGGCAAACCGCGCCAGGATAGCGCGACGCTGACATCGGTCAGCGGGACCTTCTGAGCGCCGAAGCGGCGCTTGTAGTCCTGGTTGCCGATGCTGAGATCGAAACGGCGCACGCCCCGTGCATGCAGCGCCGCCATGGTGCGCTCGATGACGAGCAGCCCCGGCGAGCAGCTCGACCATGATTCGCCGGCGTGACTGATGCGCAGCAGGTAGTAAGTCGCGCCTTGCCTGACGCCAAGCGAGGTAGCGACGATGCTGTCGTCGCAGACCAGCGCCGAGACGACGGCGTAGCCTTCCGCGACGCCTTGGCGGGCGACCTCGCGGTAGAATCGCGCATGGGTCTCGTCGTTGAGCACAAATGGCGAGCCGGGCTTTCGCATGCGCGCCTGCTGCTGGAGATCCATCACGTCCAGCAGTTCATGCGCGCGGGCGACATCCGTGGCGATTTCGAACCGCGCGCCGGCATGACGGCTGAAGACGCGCCAGCAGCGCGGCATCTGCATGCGCTTGATCGAGGCCTGGTAATCTTCATAGTCGTCGCCAATCAGCACGAGATTGCCGTTGAGCGAGGAGGATCCGATCCGGCCGAGCGACACCAGCGGATTCGGCTTGCCGCCGATTTGGGCCGGCATCTTCCTCAGGCGCAGCAGATCGAAGCCGTCGGGCACGGCGCGCAGCGCGTCGATCAACGCCTTGCCGATGGCATCGGTCGCATCCGCGTCAAGCGACAGGATCGGCGCGTTGTTGTCGGAGACGCCGAGATCGGCGAATTCGACCACGCGGATGCCGCGCCTGAGATGGCTGATCATCGGTACAAGTGCGATGTCCTTGCCGGTCGCAGCATCGGAAATCACGGCGATCAGCGGTGCGAGATCGTGGAACGCTTCATACCAGGCGCCGAGCCAGTAGCCGTGCTGGAACGCGGTGCGATGGCCTGCGTTCAGGCGCAATGCGGCCCGCCGCCAGTCACGCACGAAATCGACTACGATTCCCAACGTGCTGGACACCCGACCTGCTGATTGCTCGACGCTGAGGAACGTCATCCGCGGGACATACGGTTACTGAATGTTTCCAGATAGATTATGTTTCATCGCAACCACAAGTAACGTCGCTGCTTATCGTTAAGCGATGCCACTCGAGCCGCTCCGCTGCGACAAGGTGTCAGTGCTCAGGTTCCACCTGCCCGACGCACTGAAACCTGGCCAGGAAGTGCAGGCCGGCCACCGCGAGGACGAACATGAACCAGATCGGGCTCTGTCGCTCGAGCAGGAAGGTCTCGGTGGCTCCGTAATACAGGCCGAACAGCCATACGGTGAGGAACAGCTTTGCCAGCGCGCTACTACGGTTGTACGCCTGGGCTGACTGGAAATTGCCGAGCGGCGCCAACACGAAGACGAGGATCACGAGCAACAGCCCCGGCAGGCCGATGGTGACCGCGAGATCGAGATAGCTGTTGTGGCTGTGTGCCGCAGTCGTCGCCCATTCGGCGCCTTGGGTGGTCTGCCGCTCGCTCACGTCGTCCCAGAAGGCCGCATAGCCGTGGCCGATGATCGGCTTCTCGGCGACGGCTGCGAGCGCGAATTCCCAGATGGCGGAGCGGCCGGTGAAGGTAGGATCGAGCGGAAGCAGCCGCGTCATGGCGCCGAGCGCCGGACTCAAGACGCTGCCGACCGTCAACAGGTTCATCACGATCAGCGGCACGAAGCAGATGATCCGCTTCAGCCACAGGCTGCGCGTGACGTAGACTAGTGACGCCAGCACGTAGATCGCGAGGCACAGCACCGAGGATGTCTTGCCGCCGGTGAAGATCAGGAAGATGCCGGCAAGCATTGCGATCGCCGGGCCCATCACGAACGAGCCGACGGCGCAAAGGTAGATGCCGATATAGACCAGGATGGTCATCACGGGCGAGGCGACGTTCTTGTGGCCGAAACTGCCGCGCCAGTCGCCGGCAAGCTGCGGCTCGGTGATATCGAGCGCGGTGTGGATCGAAAATTGCGGCGCGAGGAAGACGCCGAGATAGCACAGCACGAGCAGCGCGAGCGCGGCACCGCCGAGGCACAGGTTGAAGCTGCGCTGCGTCGGCGGCAATAGCGGCAGGAGCACGGCGAGCGACGTCACGCTCGCCGCGAGCACCAAGCGCTGGAGCGAAACGCCGCGGCTCTCGGAGAAGGCGATGTTGACCAACAGCCAACCGACGAGACAGAGATGCAGCGGGGTCACCAGGGTCTTCAGCGAGAGACCGTCGGTGGCGGCGGCGAGCAGCACCGCGACTGCGGCCAAGAGGCCGAAAGAGACGTAGGTCAGCGCCATTCGTCCGCCGACGACGGTGCCGACATCGGGGCTGCGCAGGTCCGGAAAGGGATCGAGCGTGACCAGCACCAGCAGCAAAGCCGCGACGGCGACCAGGCAGCGCGCCGCCTGCACGGCGTTCACCCCCGCGAGCCCGTCGCGCAGGACGTGGCCGAACGATCGACTCTCGACGTCAATCATGTCAGCGGCGCTGCGATCCAAGCTGCGATTCATGGCTCAAGGCAGGTGAAGAAGCCGAAGGAAGGTCAAAGCGACATTCAAGGGAAGCTGAAGACCTTAACCAATCCCCGTTAACCGCCCGTCAACCAGCATGCAGGCGATGGCAGGCATCTTCTGCAACGGGGCAGCCCTGTCGCACTCCTTGCGAATTGCAACAAGCTCAATGCCGGCGGCTTAACGCTAATCCACGAAACCGGCACCACCCAGGCCTTCCGCGCAATGATTTGACCGTAATGCGGGTATCATCCGCAGCGGCCGAGGTTGCGATCGTTGGCGTTGCCAGCTCAGCGGATGCGCCTGGTTAACGGATCATTAAAGACGAGCCGCAGCTTGATCACCGCCGACGACGTTCTCGAATTGCCGGCTGCCTCACGCGTGATGCCGGCGGCGCGCCCGCCGCTGCCGGTGCACCCGGGCGCGTCGGTCTCCGTCGTGATTCCCGCCAAGAATGCTGCGGCCTATGTCCGTGAAACCATTGCGAGCGCGCTCGCGCAAGGCGATGTCACCGAAGTGATCGTCGTGGACGACGGCTCGACCGACGGAACCGTGGCGATCGTCCGCGCCATGCGTGATCCACGGCTGCGTCTGATACGCAACGACTCCGCCGGCGTGTCGGCCGCGCGCAATCTCGGCGCGCGGCAGGCGATCGGGGATTGGCTGCTCTTCCTCGATGCCGACGACCGCTTGCGTCCCGATGCAGTGGCGGCACTGCTGGCGGCAGCGCGCGGCGCTCCGCGTGCGGTTCTCGTCTATGGCGACTACAACACGATCGATAGCGAGGGACGGCAGATCGGCCGGCGCGATCTGCTGAAGGCACGCCGCAAGCCGTCCGGCGACGTGCTGACGCGGCTCGCGGCCGGCAACTTCATCGTCAATGGCGGCATCGTGCTCACCCGTGCGGAGGCCTTCCGCGCCATCGGCGGCTTCGACGTCTCCCTCAGATATTGCGAGGATTGGCATTGCTGGTGCCGTCTTGCCGCGATCGGCGAGTTCGAATTCGCACCAAAGCTCCTGCTCGACTATCGCCTGCACACGGCCAACACGATGAACGCGGCGGTGCGGACGCCGCAGGACTTCTTCCCGGCGGTCGCGCGCGTCTTCGACGACGGGCTGATCCTGGCGAGACTGCCCGAAGGCACGGCCGGCGCACTGCGCCGGGCCGCCGAGATTCATCTCGTCACCTATTCGGCGATGCAGGCGGTCCGCTTCGGCAGATATTGCGAAGCTTTCGCCTATCTCGGGATGGTGGGCCGGAGGTCGCCCAAATCGCTGCCGCGCTCCGCGCTCCGGGTCGCCCTCGCCCGTTTTGGCATCTAACCCGCGACCAGGGCGTCAGGACACGATCTTCGAGGCTTCATAGGGCTTCGGCTCGATGCCCAAAGCCGCGAGCACGGAGCCGAGCGCGACCATCACGGGATGCATCGCGACAACGGTCTTCGACGACGTCAGCAGACTGGCCGCCCGCACCAGCGACAACGGCAACCGTCCAACCATCTGCGCAAACACCAGCATCCGCGCCGCTACACTCTGCGCAGCCTTGGACTGCACACGATAATTGATCGCGCCGATGCGCAGGCCTCGTTTTGCGATCCAACCGAGACTGGTGCGACTTTGCGGCACGGTCTCGGTGATGACCGCCTCCGCCGTCCAGTGGAATGTCATGCCGGCATCGCGGCACCGCACGAAGAAATCGCAGTCGCCGCCGCCGAGGAAATTGAAACGCAGATCGAAGGCCGGTCGCTCGAACCGCTCGAACACCGCGCGCGTGATCAGACAATTGCCGCAGCCATAGATCAGCGGCACCGCGCCGCTGTAATCATAGGCAGGACAGAAGGCGGGATGACGCGACAGCCAGGGCTGGCTGTCGTCGTCGAAGACCGGCACCACCGGCCCGCCGACCACGTCGGCGCCGGTCGCCTCCGCGGTACGAACCATCAGCTCGAGCCAATCGGGCGAGGCGATCTCGTCGTCGTCGATCATCAGGAAGCGGGTCGCGGCGGGAAACAGCGCCTGCGCCGTCTCGAACGCGGCGTTGATCGCCTGGCAATTACCCTGCCGCTTCTCGACGAGGCAGACGCCCTGGAGCCTGCCGCCAGCGAGATACTCCGCGGCGATCGGCGCGCTCTCGCGCCGCGCAGCATCGTTCTCGACCATGACGACGGCAAAGGAGCGGGGGGTGCGCTGGCTCACCAGCGAGTCCAGCGTCAGCCGCAGATGTTGCGGGCGGCGGAAGCAGGGAATGCAGACGACGATGCCGACCGACAGGTCGATGATACGGGAGGTCGCCACGATCTCCCGGTTGGGATCGCACACGACGTCCGCGATGCGCGTGGCGGACAGGTCTGTCGGGATCAATGTCATGACGTCCTAGATGTCCGAGATATATTGAAAAAGCCCTGCTTCGATCGCGCGGATAGGCCCCGTCCCGCGACGACACATCGCCGCGGCACAGATGCGTCCCAAAATGAACGACGGGCGCAGGATGCATGCCGGCGACCTCCAACCGTCTCGGCACAACACCACGCACTTAACCGCCTTCGCATGTTTCTGCTGCGAAACCTCGCGCGCGTGATAGTGCAATTCGCGGTCCACTGCGCCGACAACGCCGCGACATGAACAATGCCGTAGTTAACGCGTATGTGCATTAACCCGACCGTAAGCACTGCGACCAGTGAGGTGGCGCGGCATCAGATTTGCTCTTCGGGCGAGCTAGTTTTTTCCTGTAAATTTGAATAGAACAAGCGCAGTCAGAAAAGCATGAACAAGCCAGCCACGATCGATTTCGCGACAGCCACGGCAATCAGTGTCTCCGCGGCCACTCCACCCACCCAGGCGCTGCACGATCTGATCCCTGGCGAAGCCCGCGACAGCCTACTCGCCATTCATGACATGCTACGCCGCGAACTTCCGCAGGGCCGGCTCGCCATCTATGAAGCAGGCGGCGGCTCGTGCAGCGTTCTGCCGCCGGAATTGCCGAGCCGCAGCCACGTCACCGTCGTCGATATCGACGAGGATCAGGTCCGCAACAATACCTACGCGGACGAGGCGATCCTCGGCGACGTCCAGACCTACCGTTTCGGGCAAGAGAGCTTCGATCTCGTGATCTGCTACAACGTGATCGAACACCTTCCCGACGTCGAATCCGCACTGTTGAATTTCCGCGATGCGCTCAGGCGCGGCGGAATGATCCTGATCGGCGCGCCCAATCCGCGCTCGCTGTCGGGCGTGGTCACCAAATACTCGCCGCACTGGTTTCACGTCTGGTTCTACCGGAACATCCGCGGCATCAAGGATGCCGGCCTGCCCGGCGAGCCGCCGTTCCCGACGTTCTTCCATCCGCTGGTGACACTGCCGAGGCTCGAAGCATTCGCGGCCGCCAACGGTCTCGAGATGATCTATCGTCGCGAGGTCGAGAGCCCGCGCTATCCCGAGATGCGCCGGCGCAAGCCGCTGTTTGCGGCCGTGGTCGACGCTGGCGCCGCGGTGCTGAACGCGGTGCTGCCGCGCGGCACCGATGTCCGTCGCGGCGACTATCACGTCATCCTGCGGAAGAGCTGACCGCCATGCGCGCGCAGCGGATCGCACGACAAGCGAAGCTTCGCGGCCACGCTGCGCGCGGTAACGAACCGTTAATCTCTGGGGGACCTCAGCGTCACGGCGACACGCCGGAGAGCGGAATGCGCTTAAACGCTTTGTTTGCCATTTCGGTGAATAGTCCCTCAATGAGTATGGTTAATTTTCCCTGTTGCGTTGATTGGGCCCCCATATCCCGGGTGCGTGGCGTAAAGCGAAGAGTAACCCCTCAGCCCGCGGCAGTTGGAATGAAAGCTGGGGATCATGCTTGACTATAACCAGCCGATTGATCGGGCCAGACCGGAGGCCCCGCAACGAAAGCCTCAGGATGGCTTCAGCGTGCTGGAGCTCGCCAATCTGCTCTGGCGGCGAAAGGTCGCGATTGCCGCGGCCGCCCTGCTCGGCGCGACGCTTGCGGTCACCATCGGCAAGAGCCTGACGCCCCGCTACACCGCCACCGCCCAGCTCTATGTCGACCCGCGCGAGCTTCAGCTCGTCGATCGCGAGCTCACGCCGCGCGCGCAGGACGTCTCCGGCATGTCCATGGTGGTGGAGAGCCAGGCGCGCCTGATCACCTCCAATAGCGTGCTGCTCCAGGTCATCCAGCAGGCCGGTCTCGACAAGGATCCGGAATTCGGCGGCGGCGAGGGCACGAGCCTGATGTCGTCACTGCTTGGCCTGATTGGCCTTCAGCCCCGCGCCCCCTCCGCCGCGGAAAAGAAGGAAGTGCAGCTCGCAGCGCTCGACGCGCTGAACAAGCACATCACGATTCGCAAGACCGAGAAGAGCTTTATCGTCGACATCGAGGTCTGGTCGATAGATCCCGCGAAAGCAGCGATGCTTGCCAACACGTTGACGAACGCCTATCTCGCGGAATCCCGCAACTCGCAAGCCTCGGCCGCACGGCGCGCCACCAGTGATCTCTCCAGCCGGCTGAAGGAGCTGCGCGAGCGGCTGCGCAACGCCGAGACCGCGCTTGCCACCTACAAGGCGCAGAATAATTTCGTCGGCACCCAGGACACGCTGATCAGCGACCAGCAGCTCTCCGCCAGCAACCAGCGGTTGGCCGCGGCCCGCGCGGCGACGATGGATGCGCAGGCGCGGCTCGACCAGATCGAGGCGAGCCGGCGCACGGCCGCGGATGCGGGCGCGATCCCCGAGGCGCTGCAATCGCCGACGATTGCGAACCTGCGCGCGCAATATGCGGACGCCCGCAAGAAATATGCGGAGCAGGCCGGCGAGCTCGGCCCGCGCCACCCGGCGCTGCGCCAGACCGAGAAGCAAGTCGAGGATCTCAAGCGCACCATCAACGAGGAAATCGACCGCTTCGCCCAGTCCGCCAAGAACGACCTGACGCGTGCCCGCGACTTCGAAGCCTCGCTCAACCGGGCGCTGGAAGCGCAGAAGCGGCAGAGCGTCCAGCTCAGCCAGGCCGCAGTCCGCCTGCGCGAGCTCGAGCGCGAGGCCGACGCCAGCCGTGACGTCTATCAATCATTCCTCAAGCGTTCGCGCGAGACCGAGGAGCAGGAGAGCCTGAATACCTCCGCAGCCCGCGTCATCGGTGAAGCGACGGTGCCGCAGCGGCGCTCGTTCCCGCCGGCGATGAGCCTGTTCGCCATGATCGGCCTGATCTTCGGCGCGGTCGCAGCGTCAAGCTGGTTCGCTGCGGCCGAGCTCCTGTTCGCCGGTGCGACCGCGCCAGCGCCGACGCCTGCCCGTCCACAGCGCACGCCTGCGCCGGATGCAACGCGAGCTCCGCAGCGCGCGCGGGCTGCAGAGGCCTCGGAGGCTTCGCCGCCCCAGCAGGCCTCGCGAGCTCCGGAAGTTGAACCAGCTCCGCCGGAACTTGCCGCACCTCCGTTACAGCCTTCGATGGTCGAGAAGCCCTTGATCGAAAAGCCGCTGATCGCACGCCTCCAGGAGGCCGACGTCATTCACACGCTCGGCGCCATTCTCGCCACGGGCGGCGGCCTCGATCTCACCCGGCTGGGCTGGCCGACCCTGCGTCCCGGCTTCCCCCTGACCACGCTGCTCAATGCCTGGCGCGACATGCGCGCTGCGGTGGCCCGGCGGGCCGACGGCAAGGCGATGCCTGTCATCGCGCTCGTCGGCACTGGCGAGACCACCGGTCGTAGCGTGACCGCGCTGAATTTCGCGCTGGCGGCCGCGCGCGACGGCGCCCGTGTGCTGATGATCGATGCCGATCATCAGGCACGCTCGCTCTCGAACAAGCTCGACCGTCGCGGCAAGAGCGAACCGAGCCGGCTCGGCTGGCTCTCGATCGGCAGCAAGGACGCCCGCGAGATCAAGACGGTCAACGGCATCTCGGTGCTGCCGGCCGCAGAGGGCGATGTCGGCAAAACGGCTGAGGCCATCCGCAAAGCGATTGCACAGGCGCGCGCCGCGGGCGGCTATGATCTCGTGATCCTCGACGGCCCCGCTGTGCCGCTCTCGGCCGGCGGCCGCAAGCTGCTGGACGAAACCGACGCGCTGGTGGCGGTGCTGCCGACCAGCCTCGACATCAACGACAGCCTGGAAGAGATCTTGACCGCGCTCGGCCGCGCCGAGCGCAAACTCGTCGGCGTCGTGCTCGACGAGCTCACTCCCGCAGCCCAAACGCGCCAGCGAGGCAGACAATATGCTTGAGCGCCGCGTCAACCTCGATGGACGGGCGGCAACTGCCGAGGTGCCGCGGATCACCGTCGGCGGCCTTCGCATGGCCGCGATCGACCTGGAAGAAACCGCCGATTTCATGATCGAGGCGACCGATCCTGATAATCGCATCGGCCGTCCGCTGTTCCTGACCTCGGCCAATGGCGAGGTGCTGGCGCGCTGCTCGACGGAACCGCAGACCGAACGCCTGTTCCGCGCCGCCGACCTGATCAACGCCGACGGCCAGCCGCTGGTCGCGGCTTCGAAGCTGCAATCCTGGTTTCCGCTGCCGGAGCGCGTTGCGACCACGGACCTGTTCCACGTCGTCGCGCGCAAGGCGGAAGCGGTTGGCCGCACCTTCTACATGTTCGGCGCCAGCGAAGCCGAAAACATCGCTGCGGTCGAGAACGTCCAGAAGATGTATCCGAACCTCAAGATCCTCGGGCGCAGCCACGGCTATCTGCGCGGCGAGGCACTGCGCGCGAAGGTCGAGGAAATCAATGCACTTGCGCCGGATTATCTGTGGATCGCGCTCGGCGTGCCCAACGAGCAGGCATTCGTGGAGGAATTCACTCCGCATCTCACCAATGTTGGCGTTATCAAGACATCCGGCGGTCTGTTCAACTTTTTGTCGGGCAGCCGTTCCCGCGCGCCGCAATGGATGCAGAAGATCGGACTCGAATGGGCCTGGCGCACCTGGCTCGAACCGCGCCGCCTGCTCTGGCGCTATTTGACCACCAACCCCCGCGCGCTCTATCTTCTCTTCAGCCGCCACCGGCCCCTCCGCTAAGAGAAGAGCAGAAGACGACATGACCGACCGACCGACCGTCCTCGTCACCGGGGGCGCGGGCTATATTGGCTCGCATGCCTGCCGCGCCCTGACCGCCGCCGGCTATCAGCCCGTCGTTTATGACAATCTCTCGACAGGTCATCGCAGCTTCGTTACCGGCCCACTGGTGACGGGCGACCTGCTCGACGGCACGGCGCTGGCGCGCGCCTTCGCCGATTACAACATTACGGCAGTGATGCATTTTGCGGCGGCGAGCCTGGTCGGGGAGTCCATGACCGACCCGCAGAAATATTACATCAACAACGTGCAGGGCACGCTGTCGCTGTTGCAGGCCATGCGTAACGCGAATTGCCATCGCATCGTGTTCTCCTCGACCGGCGCCGTCTACGGCAACGCCGATTCCAAGGAACTGCCGGAAGACTTTCCCTGCGCGCCGATCAACCCCTACGGCGCCTCGAAGTGGATGATCGAGCGCATGCTCGCCGATTACCGCACGGCCTATGGCTTCGGCGCGTTCTGCCTGCGCTATTTCAACGCCAGCGGCGCCGATCCGGCCGGCGGCATCGGCGAATTGCGCGATAATGAAACCCATCTCATTCCGCGCGCGATGATGGCACTTCAGGGACATGTCGAGTTCGCCGTATTCGGCGACGACTACGATACGCCCGACGGCACCGCGATCCGCGACTACATCCACGTCACCGACCTTGCGGCGGCGCATGTCGCGGCACTGAAGCTTCTGGAGCGGGGGCATGCCGGCAGCAGCTTCAATCTCGGCACCGGCTCCGGCTTCTCCGTTCGCGAGATCCTCAACGCCATCAGGCAGGAGACCGGACGCGAGGTGCCGCACACCATCAAGCCGCGCCGCCCCGGCGATCCCACCTATCTGGTCGCGGATCCCTCTGCTGCGAAGAAGGTGCTCAACTTCGTGCCCCGTCACTCCGACCTGCCTACGATCATCCGCACCGCCTGGGCCTGGCACCAGAAGGCGCATCCGTTCAGATCGCGTTAGGAAATCGCGGCACCCGTAGCTTGCCTGCCGTGCCTCGAAACGGCTAGAATGGATATTCGCTGCCGCCGTTGGCGCATCGCTGACGGCCGCACGTTTTCGCACTGCCGACGATGATGTCGGCTTGCATGGCTCGGCCCATTTGCGCGAGCTGATTTTTCCGAACGAAGGCCACGATCAATTCCGCCTGCCGGCCTATCATCGGGCGTGGATTGAGGGAGTATCGACCGCATGCATCAGGCTGCACGCCTGGAGTTCGAGCGCGTGATGGAAGAGTTCGCCCGCTGGCAGGTCGTGCCCGAGGGCGAGCGTTCCCCCGCGCCGGCCTGGTGGTGGGGGCCTGCGATGGCGGTGCTCGACGACAATGAGCCGATGGGTTGCGCATGGTGCGCCGAGCTCGGCTTGAACGAGGGGTCGAGCTTCGCCGAGGGCGCGCGCAGCATTCTCGCCCTGTTCGTCGAGCAGACGTCGCTGACTGGACCGCAGGAGTTTCCAAACAAGTCCGAGGGCGGAGAACACGCCGTCCGCGAGCTGCACCCGCAGCCGTCAGACGACAGCGCGTTTCAGCCGTAACGCTGCGGCCTCCTCGGCGACCGGATCCCGCTCCGGCTGGAGCGGTGGCGCCACGGGCAGAACCATCGGCCGCAGCAGTTCGGCCATCTGTCGCGCCGGCAGCGGCTTGGCGATCAGATAGCCCTGCATCTCGTCGCAGCCATGGGTGCGCAGGAACGCCTCCTGCTCGGCATTCTCGACGCCTTCGGCGACGACTGTCATGCCGAGCGCCTTGCCCATGCTGATGATCGCCTGCGCGATCGCCTGGTCTTCCGAATCCTGCGGCAGGTCGCGCACGAAGGAGCGGTCGATCTTGATGGTGTCGATCGGGAAGTGCTTCATCAGCGACATCGACGAATAGCCGGTACCGAAATCGTCGATGGCGAGGCGAATCCCGCGGCTCTGGATGGCATCGAGCACCTTGAGCGCGCGTCCGACATTGCGCATCATCATGCTCTCGGTGACCTCCAGCTGGAGCAGCACCGGCGACATGCCGCTGGCGGCGAGCGCCTCGTCGACGTCCTGCAACAGATGCTCGTCGGCGAACTGGCGCGGCGACAGGTTGACCGCCATCGACAGCGGCAGCAGGCCGCGTCGCTGCCAGGCCATGGCTTGCGCGCAGGCTTCATTCAGCACCCAGCGGCCGATCGGCACGATCAACCCGGTCTCCTCCGCAAGTGGAATGAATTGCGCCGGCGAGACATTGCCGAGATCGGGATGCGTCCAGCGCAGCAGCGCTTCCACGCCGGTTATCTGGCCGGTCTCCATATCCACCTTGGGCTGGTAGTTCAGCGAAAACTGCTCGCGCTCCAGCGCCCGGCGCAGCGCGCTCTCCAGTGACAGACGTTCGATCGACTGCGTCTTCACTTCCTTGGAGAAGAAGCGATAGCCGTTCTTGCCGTCTTCCTTGGCGAGATACATCGCCATGTCGGCGTTCTTGGTCAGCGTCTGCGCGTCGGATCCGTTGGCCGGATACATCGCGATGCCGATCGAGGCCGTGGTGTGGCACTCGTGGCCGGCCAGCTCCGTGGGCTCGGCAAGCGCGGCGAGCAGTCCGCTGGCGATGCGCTGGACGTCGTCGATCTCGCCGCACTGGTCGAGGATCACCACGAACTCGTCGCCGCCGAGCCGCGCCACCACGTCGCTTGACCGCAGCGCGCCGCGCAAGCGATTCGCCACTTCGAGCAGGAGCAGGTCGCCAGCCTCGTGACCCAGCGAATCGTTAATGACTTTGAAGCGGTCGAGATCGATGAACAGCACCGCAAAACGGTGATCGTTGCGCTGCGCCACGTCGATCGCCTCGCGCAGCAATCCGTTGAACGTCTCGCGGTTCGGCAGGTCCGTCAGGCTGTCATGCGAGGCGAGGTATTCGATCCGCTCATCCGCCTTGTTCTTCTCGTCGGCGCGATCGAAATTCTCCATCGCGAAGGCGACATTGTCGGCGAGGCGCTGCAACAGCTCGACGAACTCGGCCGTGAACGTGTCCTTTTCGGTCGACATGTAGATCATGACGCCGACAGCCAGATCGTGAACGACGAGGGGGATCGCCGCGCCCGAGCGCGCACCGTCGCCGCGAACGATGGCGTGGAAGGCGCTCACGCGCTGGTCGTTGAGGTAGTCGTTGCTGATGCAGGGCTGCCGGGTTCGGAACGCTGTGCCGGCCATGCCCCGGCCCTCGGGGCGCTCGGGGTCGACAGAGAGGCGGACATTACGCGTGGTGTCGGACGACGGTCCGGCGCTGGCGACGATCTTGAGCTGATCGCTGTCGGCGCTGGCGAGCGCAATCGTCGTCGAGGTGAATTTGGCGCCGTTCGAAGCGGCGAGGCACACGAGGTCGAACAATTCGGCGCGCGATTTCGCCCGCATGATCGCCTCGTTGGTCGCGCTCAGCGCCGCGAACATGCGGGTCAGACGCTCCTTCTGCGCCTCGGTGCGGGCCTTTTCCTCGGCGCGATCAAAATTGTCGAGCGCGAAGGAGACGTTTTCGGCAAGGCGAGCCAGCAGCTCGACCAGATCGGGCGTGAATGTATCCTCCTCCGGCGCAAGGAACAGCAGAATGCCGATCGGCTCCTGACCGGCGCGCAGAAGCGGGAAGCTGGCAGCGGCGCGGGTCCCGTCCTCGACTGCCTTGGAGTGCCAATGTGCCGAGCGCGGGTCGTTCATATAGTCGTTGATGACACTGGGCCGGCACGTCCGCAGCGAGGTTCCGATGATCCCCTGGCCCTCGGGATGATCTGGGGAAATCGCGCAGGTGCGCCCGACCATTCGCTCCTGAAGCCGCCCCTTCGCCGCGACGACCCGGACCAGCTCACGTTTCTCGTCGGTGATTCCAATCGTCGCCGAGGTGAACATACCGCCCAGCACGGCCGCCTGACATGCGACGTCGAACAGCTCCTCGCGGGTCTCGGCGCGCATGATGGCTTCGTTGGTGGCGCTCAACGCCGCGAACATGCCGCTCAGCCGGTCTCGCTGCTTGTCGGCCTTCGCCTTCTCCTCGGCGCGGTCGAGATTTGCGATCGCAAATGACACATTGCGAGCGAGCCGTTGCAGCAGTTCGACCAATTCAGGCGTGAACGCGCCGATCTCGAGGGAATTGAACAGAAACACGCCCTCCGCGCGTTCGCCGTTGAGCAGCGGCAGCGCAGCGGAGGACTTGACGCCGGTTCGGCGGGCACTGTCGTGCCAGGGCTTGAGGCGCTCGTCGGCGAACAGGTCGTTGGTGAGGCACGGCTGCCCGGTGCGGAAGCACGTGCCGGTCAGGCCTCTTCCCTCCGGCACCTTGTCGGTCGTGGCGAATTTGAGCGTGCGTACTTCATCGGAGTTCGGCCCTGCAGAGGCGACGACCCGCAGCAGCTCGGACGCAGGCTCGGCGAGCGCGATCGTCGCCGAGCCGAACTTGCCGCCCTGTACCGAAGCTTCGCATACGAGATCGAACAGCTCGGCACGCGATGTGGCCCGGATGATCGCTTCATTGGTGGCGCTCAGCGCGGCGTACATGCGCGCGAGCCGTTCCTCCTCGTGCGCGATCTGCGCCTTCTCCTCGTCGCGATCGAAGTTCTCGAGCGCAAAGCACACGTTCTCGGTCATGCGCAGCAACAGCGCGACGATACCCTCGTCCTTCGCCCAGGATTTGCTGACGAAGAAGAACATCACGCCGACGCTGCTTCCGCGCTTGATCAGTGGCGCGGCGACGCAGGCGACCGCGCCGGCATTGATGTTGGCTCGCTCCCAGGTCGTTCCCTTGGTGCGACCGACGAGATCGTCTTCGACCATCGCCTTCTGCGTCCGGAAGACCTGGCCGGAGATGCCCCGACCGTGAGGATTGTCGGGATCGACCGAGTAGCGCGCCTGCCTGATCAGGTCGAGATTTTGTCCGGTTGCGGCCACCGGCATCAGCCAGTGCGAATTTTGCTCGCGCAGCAGCACGAAAGTCGCCAGCGATTTACCGCCGTGCACTGCTGCGTCGCAGACCCGTTGATACAAGTCCAATTCGGTGCTGGCTTTGAGGATTGCTTCGTTCGTCGCGCTCAGCGCCCCAAACATGCGATTGAGCCGCCGCATCGCTGCCTCGCTGTCCCGGCGTGCTCCTTCTCGCTCGAAATTCTCGATCGCATAGGAGATATTGGCCGACATGCGCTCGAACAGCGACACCATCTGCTCGTTCAGCGAGCCGGCTTCGCGGCGGGTCACGTAGAGCACGCCGACGCTGTTGCCATTGCAGAGCAGCGGCAACGCCGCGGCCGCGCCGATATGGGCCTTGGCCGCTCCCTCGCGCCACGCCAGCGAACGCGGGTCGTTCAGATAGTCGTTGCTGATGCACAGCTTCTGATCGCGAAACGCCTCACCGCCGACGCCGGATCCTTCGGGCGTGCCTGCTTCCGTCGTGATCATGATCGAGCGCAGCCGCGCAACGTCGTCGCCGCAACCGGCCGCAAAATGCAGCCGCCCGCAATCCGGTCCCACCAGGAATACGGCGACGGCCAAGAAGTCTCCACTCGAAAACCCGGCGTCGCAGACCTTCTGGTACAGCTCGTCCGGCGATTTCGCGTAGAGGATCGCTTCGTTGATGGCGCTCAACGCCGCAAAGGTGCGCGCGAGTGTCGTCGGCACGATCTCAGCTCCCGGGCATTTCTGCCCATTTCTCCCGGGTGACTTTATGAATGCCGATCGCCTAAGTGGTCGTTATTGCGCGCTGCAAACCGTCGATCAAAGTGAATGAGCTGCGAACGACCGGCGCCAAACTATCAAAAATACCGCCGCACGGGATGAAGTTTCGACCAAAGGTGCGCTCTCTTTACGAATTTGCAGCCCTGTATTGGTTTACGGGAGATTGATATCGCAGCGGCGCTTTGAGACGATGGCACCCAACGAGCAGCGTGTTAAGGGCACTAAGCCGAGGGAACGCCATGCCGATCGTCAGGGCCGATCGCCTCACGCGCATCAGCGCCGCACTGCTCCGTGCCGCCGGAGCGTCCGAGGAAGAGGCCGACGCAGTCGCCACCGGCTGCGTCAACGCCAATCTCGCCGGCCATGACTCGCACGGCGTAATCGCCGTTCCCACCTATATCGACCGCATCAAGGCCGGACACATCGTGCCCGGCGCCGAATGGACCATCGTCCAGGAATCGCCGACCACGACCGTGATCGACGGCCATTGGGGATTCGGCTTCCACGTCAATGCAAAGGCGATGGCACTGACCATCGAGAAGGCGAGGACGACGAACGTCGTCGCCTGCACCGTGTTCCGGCAAAGCCATGTCGGCCGCCTCGCCGCCTATCCGTTGATGGCGATGCGCGAAGGCATGATCGGGATTGCGACCGCGGATTCCGGGCGCTCGCCGAAGCACGTCGCCCCGTTCGGCGGCAAGGAAGCGCGGCTCGGCACCAACCCGATCTCGATCGCGGTGCCGTCCGACCTCGACGCGCCGTTCTATCTGGACATGGCGACCTCGGCGGTGGCGGCCGGCAAGGTCCAGCTCGCCGTCGCCCGCGGCGAAGAAATTCCAACGGGATGGATCATCGATGCCGAGGGGCGGCATACCACCGATCCGACCCAATACCGCAAGGGCGGCGCGCTGCTGCCGCTCGGCGGCACCGAAGGCTACAAGGGCAGCGGACTTGCTGCCATGGTCGAGGTGCTATGCGGCCTGCTCACCGGTCTCGGCTTCGGCGTCGAGCCCACCGGGCGGCACAATGACGGATGCTTCATGGCGGTGTTCAACGTCGCGGCCTTCCGTCCGCTGCAGGAGTTCAAGCGTGAAGTCGCCGAGTTTGCACGCTACCTCAAATCGACACCGCCGTCCGAGGGCAGCAAGGGCGTGTTCTATCCCGGCGAGATCGAGGGCCTGCGCGAGCAGCAACGTCTGCGCGACGGCATCGAGATCGAGGATGCCACTTGGGAGAAGCTGCGCGCGCTGGCGCGCGAGTACAGGCTCGACACCGTCCTCGATCTGGCCTGACGGCATCAGGAGAACAGCAGCATGACGCGGCAGGTGGTACTGGTCGGCTTCCTCCAGGCTCAGAACTGCACGAACTTGCCGAGTTCCTGGCGGCATCCGGACTCGCGCAACGATTCCATGTCGGCGGATTACTATCAGGAGATCGCGAAAATCCTCGAGGCCGGCAAGTTCCACATGGCGTTCTTCGACGATCGCCTGGCGATGCCAGACCGCTACGGTAACGATCACGCCCACACCGTCGAATACGGCATCCGCTGCGTGAAGATGGACCCGCTGATCGTGCTAACCACGATGGGCATGGTCACCGAGAAGCTCGGCCTTGGCTCGACCTGCTCCACCACGTACTACGAGCCGTTCGACGTCGCCCGGCGCTTTGCAACGCTCGACCTGATGTCCGGCGGGCGTGCCGGCTGGAACGTCGTCACCTCGCTCAACGACGGCGAGGCGCTCAATATGGGGCGCGACTCCCACCCGGAACATGACTCCCGCTACGACCGCGCCGACGAGTTCATGGAGGTCGTGCTCGGCCACTGGGACACCTGGGAGGACGGCGCGCTCATCATGGACAAGCAAAGCGGCCGCTTTGCCGATCCGGCCAAGGTCAAGCGGCTCGATCATAAGGGGCCGGCCTTCAAGTCACGCGGACCGTTCACCGTGCCGCGCTCGGACCAGGGCCATCCCGTGATCATCCAGGCCGGCGCATCCGGCCGTGGCCAGCGCTTCGCGGGGCGATGGGGCGAAGTGATCTTCACCGCCGCGCGCAACCTCGCCGCCGCCAAGGACGGCTATGCTTCCGTGCGCAACGAAGCCGCCAAGGCTGGCCGCGATCCCGACCAGATGTTCCTCTGCAACTTGACGACGCCGGTCTGCGCGGCGACCAGGGCGGAGGCCGAAGACAAGATGGCGCTGATCAACAAACTTCCGCTCGAGATCGACGCGCTGTCGCTGCTCGCCGAAGCGCTCAATTATGACTTCGCCTCCAAGGATCTCGACGAGCCGCTGACGACGGACGAGCTGAAGAGCATGCAGGGCATCTTAGGGATTCGCGACGGCGTGCTGAAGAATTCGGGCAAGAGCAACCCGAGCGCGCGCGATTTCGTCACCTTCTCCGGCCGCGGCCAAGTCCAGGACGCAATGGTTGGCGGCCCCAAGGAGATCGCGGACAAGCTGGAGGAGATGTTCGTCGAGCGCGGCTGCGACGGATTTGTCATCGCCGCGACTTACGTGCCCGGCTCCTACGCGGACTTCGTGCAACACGTCGTGCCGGAATTGCAGCGACGCGGGCTATTCCAGAAAGAGTACCGCGGCAAGACGTTGCGGGACAATCTCGGGCTGAAGCGGCCGGCCGCAGGTGCTTGGAAGACGCGGCCCCGCGATGCCGCGGAATAATGACGAGGACCGGACATGCGTTGGCTGAAATTCACCGCGTCGGACAAGACATCCTGGGGGATCCTCGAGGGTGACAAGGTGATCGCCGTCGACGGCGATCCCTTCAGTGAATGGCAGCGCACCTCGCGCACGCATTCGCTGGCACAGGTCAAGATCGAGCTGCCACTGATCCCGCGCACCTTCTATTGCGTCGGCCTGAACTATCTGAAGCACCTGAAGGAGGCCGCCGACAAACGCGGCGAGGTACCGGCGGTGCCCGACCGGCCCGAAATCGGCTATCGCGCGCAGAACGCGCTGATCGCACACGACGAGGATGTCGTGATCCCGTCCTTTGCGACGGACAAGATCCACTATGAAGGCGAGCTCGTCGTTGTCATCGGCAAGAAGGTGAAACATCTCACTGAAGCGAACGCGATGGATTGCGTGTTCGGCTACACCATCGGCAACGACGTCAGCGAGCGCAGCTGGCAGAAGGCCGATCGCAGCCTGTGGCGTTCCAAGAACGTCGACACGTTCAAGCCGATGGGACCGTGGATCGAGACCAAGGCCGATCTCGAAAAGATGCAGACTATCGTCCGGGTCAACGGCAAGGAGACCAATCGCTTCCACACCAATGACATGATCTTCGGCGTGGTGCCGTTCCTGGTCGAGCTGACCAGATATTTCACGCTATGGCCCGGTGATGTGATCTGGATGGGCACGGACGGCGCCTCGCCGGATATCAAGCATGGCGATGTCGTCGAGATTGAGATCACGGGGATCGGGACGTTGCGCAACAGGTTTGTGCGGGAGGGGCAATAGCTCAGCGCGCGGCCCGGGATCGGCCCTTCACATGATCGATGAAGGCTCGAAGCTTCGGCATGATTTGTCGATGGCTGGGATAGTAGAGAAACACCCCCGGCGTCATCGGCGCGAATTTCTCCAGCACGGCGACGAGTTTTCCCGTTCTGACGGCGTCGGTCGCCAGCGGCCCTGGCACTTGCGCAAGGCCGACGCCTTCGACGGCGGCACCTAACATCGTCGGGAAGTCGTTGGCGATGAAGGGTCCCGCAACGGCAATCTCGATCGAACGACCGCCGTCGTTGAGCGACCAGGGTGCGAGCGCACCGTTTGATCGCCGCAATCTCAGGCATGCGTGCTCGCGCAGATCGTCCGGCCGCCGGGGCCGGCCGCGACGTTCGAGGTAGGCCGGGCTGCCGACGATCAGGAAAGGCAACGGCTTCGTCAGGCGGACCGCAATCATGTCCGGGGAGATGAACTGCCCCATCCTGATGCCGGCATCGAAACCTCCAGCGGCGAGGTCGACCAGCTCTTCGCTTGCAGCAAGCTCCACCTCGATCTCCGGAAAGGCCTGACAGAACGAGGCGACCAGGGGCTCCAGCAGAATCGGCACGACCGAGCGCGGCACCGTGAGACGCAAGAGCCCGGCCGGTCGCTGTCCGAGGTCGCGCGCGGCCCCGCTTGCCGCGACGAGCTCCTCGAAGGCAGGCCTTGCGCGCGCAAAGAACCGTTCGCCGGCCTCGGTCAGACTGACGCTGCGAGTCGTGCGCAGGAACAGCACGGCGCCGACGCGTGCTTCGAGTGCGCGCACCGACTGGCTGATCGCCGACGGCGTTACCCCGAGCCCAGCAGCCGCCCGGCGGAAACTGCGGTGCTGGGCGACGCTCAGGAACGCCTCCACACCGTCGAGCGCACCTTGCCGGACTGTGAAGTTCTGCTTCATGGCCTATCAATATTATCGCGAATAGTCGCTCTCGCAAAGACGGCCTTACATCAGGATCGCAAATGCGCCGCGCCGCTGGTGCGCCTGACATTTGCGACATCGCGGCAATGGCCGTGATCAGAGAGATGAAACCGATGAAGGCAATCCGCAACATCGTCCTGGCGCTCACCCTCACACTGACAGGTATTACCTCCATGGCAGAGCCATCCCTTGCCCAAGCACAAACCACGTCACCGACAACCGGCGTGATGGTCATTCTGACTGTCAGGCCCGGCATCACACGCGAACAGGTCATGGCGGTGATGCCCGATGAAATCAGGCAAACCACCCAGCTCTATCTCAATGGGATGGTTCGCGAATGGTATTCGCGGTCCGATGGGCGCGGAGCCGTCTTCCTGCTGAACGTCAAGGATGTCGCCGAAGGGCACGCCATCATGGAAGGCCTGCCACTGGCGAAGCAGAACCTCATCGACCACGAGTACATCGCGGTCGGTCCACTCATGCCGCTCCGTCTGCTCATGGCCAAACCCTGAGCGGCGCCACGTCGAGCCGGATTGATAGGCATCGCCCCGGCTCGACAGCATGGTCAATCATAGGGAATCCGAACGTGCCGCCGAACTTCAATCTTCCATTCGTTCTCAGCGTCGCCGGCGCTTTCCTGACCAGCTCGGTGGTCGCTGCCATCTATGTTTGGCCGGCGATCCGCGTGATGCCGCGCTATGACGCCCTGAGACTCATCGCAGCTTTCCATGCGTTCAGGTTCTTGGGAATGAACTTCATGGTGACCGGGTTCGTCTCTGCGGAGTTGAGTTCGCGCTTTGCCGCCGAGGTGGGATGGGGTGATCTTATCGCTGCTGTCCTTGCGCTTCTGTCGATGGCGGCTCTCTCGTGGCGATGGTCGATCGCCATCCCGGTGGTCTGGATCTTCAACGTCTGGGGGACGCTTGACCTCCTGAACGCGTACTACATGGGCGCGACAAAGATCCCGGATCCCGGCCTGTTCGGCGCCGGCATTTATATCCCCACACTTTACGTACCACTGCTGCTCGTCGGCCACGCCCTTGCCTTCATGATTCTGCTCAGGGCCGGAACAGAGAAAAAAGTCCGTGACCTCGGACAGGATCGCGATCCGTCGGGTGCCGGCCGCGATGCTGCCCTTGCACGCGCCCGCAACCACGGCGTTCCAAATGGAGTGAGCACATGAGCACCGATGCTGTTTCCGCCACCATGACTGCCCAGCGTCCTCTCTGGCTCAGCCTGACCTGGACCGTGCCGTTCGCCATGCTATGGACCTGGTTGATCATCGCGCTACCTGCACTTCCGGAGAGCGGCTTTCCTGCGCTTGGCGTTCGGTTGATGACCCATGGACTCATTGCGCTCGGCTTGTGGCTCTGCCTCGAAAACACGGAATTGGCGCCGGCACAGCGCCGGGCAACCTGGTTGGCCTTGATGGTCCCCTTCACGCTCTGGGCAGCCGTCACCTGGACCGCAGCCATCAACGGCGCATTCGGCACCGGCGCTTCGCCCTTGCCGCTGCTTCCGGCGGCGATCCTGCTGCCGGTAATCGTCGGTGCGCCGGTGTTGCTGTCGTCGAAGCGGATCGGACAATTGCTCGATGCAATGCCGACGACCTGGCTCGTTGCCCTTCAACTCTACCGCATCTTCGGCAGCCAATGGCTGGCTTACTGGCTGCGCGGGCTGCTGCCGGGATTGTGGGCGCTACCGGCAGGAACCGGCGATGTGCTGACTGGCCTGCTTGCCGTGCCGGCGGCCATGGCTTTGGCAACCGGGACAGCTGACGGGCGGAAGGCAGGCATCTTCTGGAACGTCTTCGGCCTGGCGGACTTGGCTGTCGCGATCACCTTGGGGATGATCATGTCGCCGGGCCCGCTCCAGCTGATCATTCCGGACGGCCCGAGCATGGCCCTGGATCGTTTTCCGAACGTGCTGACCCCTGCCTTCGTCGTGCCATGCTCGATCCTGTTGCATCTCCTCTCGTTGCGCCAACTGCGCCGACGGTCGGAGACGGTGTGAGCCACGGATCCCTGGCGACATTGCTTCAAAACGGCAGCGCCACGCCGGTCTTGATCTCCTTCAGCACCACGTTGCTGCGGACGTAGCGGATGCCGGGGATGCGGAACATGAACTCGTCCAAGAATCTGTTGTAGGCAGCCATGTCCTGCACGACGACGCGCAAGTGATAGTCGGCATCGCCCGTGGTCGCAAAGCACTCCAGCACCTCGCGGCGCTTGGTGACCCGAGACACAAACTCGTCGACGAACTTTGCGTCATGCCGCTCCAGCGAGACATGGAGGATGGCGGACATCGCGAAGCCCGCCCGCTCGCGATCGATCAGCGCGGCGTAGCCGCGGATGACGCGGCTTTCCTCCAGTGCGCGTACCCGGCGCCAACAGGCCGAGGTGGACATGCCGACCTCATCGGCAAGCTGCTGGTTGGTGGCGCGGCCGTCCTTCTGGAGGTGCGCAAGAATCCGCGTGTCCTGCTCTTCGATCATGAGATCCCGCCAAACTGGATAATTTTACCGAATAATAGGCCAAATCGGACATATCTACCAGAACGAAGCTCCTATCAGGAAAGATAGGTAAGACCTACCAGCCGCCCGGGCCTACCCTCTGCTGATCCGGCAGGGAATGCCGCGGGAGGTCCTCATGGACGCCATTCCGTCGCTCGACATCTACGAACTCTCCGACCGCTATGACCGTGAGGAAGGCCGTGTCTTCCTGACCGGCACACAGGCGATCGTCCGTGTCGCACTCGACCAGGTCAGGCGCGATCGCGCGCGCGGCCTCAACACCGCCGGCTTCATCTCCGGCTATCGCGGCTCGCCGCTCGGCGGCATCGATCTCGAGCTCTGGCGCATCCCGGAGCGGCTCAAGCGTGACCGCATCGAATTCCTCCCCGCCGTGAACGAAGACCTTGCGGCAACCGCCGTGCTCGGCTCGCAGCAGGTCGAGACGCAAGCCGACCGCGAGGTCGATGGCGTGTTCGGGCTCTGGTACGGCAAGGGCCCCGGCGTCGACCGCTCCGGCGATGCGCTCAAGCACGGCAACGCCTATGGCTCCTCGCCGCATGGCGGCGTGCTGGTGGTTGCCGGCGACGACCATGGCTGCGTTTCGTCCTCGATGCCGCACCAGTCCGACGTCGCCTTCATGAGCTGGTTCATGCCGACGCTGCACCCCGCAAGCGTCAGCGAATACCTCGCATTCGGCGAATATGGCTACGCGCTGAGCCGCTTCTCCGGCATGTGGGTCGGCTTCAAAGCGATTTCGGAGATCGTGGAATCGGGCGCCTCCGTGGCGCTAAGCCCGCCCCGCGACTTCCGTGCGCCCGACTTCACGCCGCCACCGGGCGGCCTGCACTATCGCTGGCCCGACCTGCCGGGACCGCAGATCGAGGAGCGGCTGGAAGCGAAGAAGCACGCTGTCTACGCCTTTGCCAAGGCCAATCCGATCGACAGGCACATCTACGACATTCCGAACGCAACCTACGGCATCGTTACCACGGGCAAGGCGCATCTCGACCTTATGGAAGCGCTGCGGCTGTTGGGCCTCGATGAAGCGGCCTGCCGCAGCATCGGCATCGACGTTTACAAGGTCGGCATGGTCTGGCCGCTGGCGCTGCATGACGCGATGGAATTCGTGAAGGGCAAGCGCGAGATTCTCGTGGTCGAGGAGAAGCGCGGCATCATCGAGAGCCAGTTCAAGGAATATTTCTACGACTATCCGGGCGCGAAGCCCGAGCGCATGGTCGGCAAGCACGACGAGCAAGGAGCGCGGCTGATCTCCTGGATCGGCGAATTGTCGCCGCGCGCGCTGACTGCCGTTCTGGCGCGGCGGCTCGACCCGATGTTTCCGGGCCTCAATCTCGCCGCGCGGGCAGCCGCCTTGATGCCGGAGGCGGCACGCACGATCAACGTCCCAGGCGCGACGCGCACACCCTATTTCTGCTCGGGATGTCCGCACAACATTTCGACCAAGGTGCCGGAGGGATCAAAGGCACTGGCCGGCATCGGCTGCCATTTCATGGCGAGCTGGATGGACCGCGAGACCTCCTCGTTGATCCAGATGGGCGGCGAGGGCGTGAACTGGGCGGCTTCATCGAAATTCACCGGCCACAAGCACGTGTTCCAGAATCTCGGTGAAGGCACCTATTATCACTCCGGCTCGATGGCGATCCGGCAGGCGATCGCCGCCAAGGCCAACATCACCTACAAGATCCTGTTCAACGACGCCGTCGCAATGACCGGCGGCCAGCCGGTCGACGGGCCCATCAGCGTGCATGCCATCGCTCACAGCGTCCGCGCCGAAGGTGTTGAGCGCATCGCGCTGGTGTCGGACCATCCCGCGCAATTTTCTCCGCCCGACCTGCCAACCGGCGTCACAATCCATCCCCGCGAGGAGATGGACGCCGTGCAGCGCGAACTGCGCGGCGTGCCCAGCGTCTCCGTGCTGATCTACCAGCAGACCTGCGCCACCGAGAAACGGCGGCGGCGCAAGCGCGGCCAGATGGACGACCCGAAGCGCTTCGCCTACATCAATGATCTCGTCTGCGAAGGTTGCGGCGATTGCTCGGTCGAGTCCAACTGTCTCAGCGTCGAGCCGAAGGAAACGCCGTTCGGCCGCAAGCGCCAGATCAATCTGTCGGCCTGCAACAAGGACTTTTCCTGCCTCAACGGCTTCTGTCCGAGCTTTGTTACCGTCGAGGGCGCGACGCGCCGGAAGAAGACCGCGAGCCAGATCGACGCGATCGGCCGCGCCGCGACGCTTCCCCTGCCCGCGTTCGCAATGCTCGACCGGCCCTATGACCTGCTGGTGACCGGCGTCGGCGGCACCGGCGTGATCACGGTCGGTGCGCTGATCGGTATGGCCGCGCATCTCGAACGAAGCGGCGTCTCGGTGCTGGATTTTACCGGCTTTGCGCAGAAATTCGGGCCCGTGCTGAGCTACATCCGGCTTGCCGCTTCCCCCGAGGTGCTGCACCAGGTGCGCATCGACCAGGGCGCGGCCGATGCGCTGATCGGCTGCGACCTTGTCGTGAGCTCCTCGCCGAAGGCCTCCGGCACCTATCGCCGCGGCACGCGTGCCGCGATCAATACCGCGGAGATGCCGACCGGCGACGTCGTCCGCTTCCGCGACGCCGACCTCGCCTCGCCTGCCCGCCTGCGCACGATCAGCCGCGTGATCGGCGACAACAATCTCGACACGCTCAACGCGAATGCGCTGGCCGAACGGCTGCTCGGCGATGCCGTCTATGCCAACATCATCATGCTGGGCTTTGCCTGGCAGCACGGACTGGTGCCGGTCTCGCTGCAAGCGCTGCTGCGCGCGATTGAGCTCAATGGCGTCGCCGTCGAGCGCAACAAGCAGGCTTTCGCCTGGGGCCGCATCGCCGCTGCCGATCCGGAATTTCTGCCGAAGACGGACGATATGCCCACGGTCGAGACACTCGACCAGCTCATTGAACGCCGCGCCGATTTCCTCACCGCCTATCAGGATGAAGCCTATGCAGCGCGCTACCGGGCGATCGTTGCGAAGGTCCGCCGTGCCGAGGCTGTCCTGAGCAGCGAGGCCCTGACCGATGCGGTAGCCCGCGCCCTGTTCAAGCTGATGGCCTACAAAGACGAATACGAGGTGGCGCGGCTGCACATGCAGAGCGGCTTCATCGACGAGTTGAAGCGCGAGTTCGAGGACGGCTTCAGCATCCAGTATCACCTTGCCCCGCCATTCCTGCCGTCAAGGCGTGACGCACGTGGACGTCCGCGCAAGCGCGCCTTCGGGCAGTGGATCCAGATGCCGCTCGCCATGCTGGCGCGATTGAAGGGGCTGCGCGGAACACCGTTCGATCCATTCGGCTACACCGCCGAACGGCGCGCCGAGCGGGAGCTGATCGCCTGGTACGAGGACCTGATCGACCGGATGCTCGGCGGGCTCGACGCGGCACGCCTGGCAGATCTCATCGTCGTGGCCAAGGCTCCCATGGACGTCCGCGGCTATGGGCCCGTGAAAGAGGCTGCCATCGCCTCGGTCAAGGCGGAGGTCGAATCCCTGCTGGCGCGGCCGGTAACGGCGCGAGCGGCCTGACCGCCGCGCCGCTCATGAATAGGGATTGATCAGCTTCTGCTGCTCGGCGCTGTGATGCACGAGCATGTCGATGAAGGTCCTGACCTTCGCCGACAGATGGTGGCGGTGCGGATAGACCGCATTCATCGACATCTCGACCGGGCGATATTCGGGCAGGAGCCGAACGAGGTGGCCTGCTTCAAGATCGTCCTGAACCAGAAACCCGGCCATCAGGCAGACGGCAGCGCCCTCCAGTGCCACCTTCCGCAGCGCTTCCCCGCTATTGGTGACGAAGCGGCCGGAGATGCGTACCGAGGCCGGGGCACCCTTGCGATCGAAGAAGCGCCACTCGTCGCCGAAAGGATAGTTCAAGTGACGCGCACAATGGTGCGCGGCGAGTTCGTCGAGCTTCTGAACACGACCATGCCTCTCGAGATAATCGTGCGAACAGCACAGCACGTGCCGCCAAGTGGCGAGACTGCGTACGATCAGACTCGAATCCGGCGGCGCGGTCATGCGCAGGGCGACGTCGTAGCCTTCCTCGATGAGGTCGACGTCGGCCTCGCCCATGCGCAGGTCGATCTTGAGCTCCGGATAAGTCGAGAGGAGCTGCGCCACCACCGGCGCGACGAACGGCACCATATGCGTGGCGACGTGGATGCGCAACGTACCGCGGGGCACCGACTGCAATTCGCTCGCGATGTCGTCGGCCTGCTCGAGATCGGCGAGGATCTGCGTGGCACGGTCGTAATAGGCCTTGCCGATCTCGGTGAGGCTGACCTTGCGCGTGGTGCGATTGAGCAGCCGGACGCCGAGCCGGTCTTCCAGCGCCTGGACATGGTTGCTCACCATGCTGGTCGACATGTTGAGCTTGCGGGCTGCTGCGGAAAAGCCGCCGGTCTCGACCACCCGGCTGAAGACTTCGAGGCTGGTCAATCGGTCCATGCCGCCTGATTATCCGCTCTTGATCGATAATCGCAAGGAATTCGCCGGGATTATCTAACAGATCACCCAGGCGGTCTCGCCCGCCTACAGGTTCGCGCGGCGTGGGCCCTCGTTAGCAGCAATTGCTCGACAGGCGCGGCAATCGCTCTGGGGCAGCGGCACATCCGGTTCGGTAGACCTCAGGCAATAAGGCGATCCCCCGGACTATCCACCCTTAATGGATAATCCTTCCGGTATTTCGCCGATTATCATCGAAGCAAGAAAGAAAGATAGTCTCAGCACGCCGATAGGAGACCACCATGTCCGAAATGCCGCGCACCGAAAACTTCCAGCAAGCAACTGAAATCATTGATGTTTATTCCAAGACGCCGCCGCGCCTGCCCTCCCGGACGTTGGTCCGGCGCGCGGCGTTGGTGCTCGCACTCCTCGCAGGAACGGCAACAATCGTCTATTTCGGACACGACTATTGGACCACCGGCCGCTACCTCGAATCCACCGACGACGCCTATGTGAAGGCCGATTCCACGATCATCGCGCCTAAGGTCTCCGGCTACATCGCGAAGGTGCTGGTCGGCGACAACGAGAAGGTCAAAGCGGGCCAGCCGCTAGCCAAAATCGACGATCGTGACTTCAAGGCAGCACTCGACCAGGCCCGCGCCGATGTCGGCGCCGGCGAAGCCTCGGTGCGCAACATCGATGCCCAGCTCGAATTGCAGCAGCCGATCATCGCCCAGAGCACCGCCGACGTCACTGCTGCGGACGCCAATTTGAAATTCGCCCAGGAGGAACGCGCCCGCTACGACGACCTGATGAAGTCGGGCTCCGGCACGATCCAGCGCGCGCAGCAGACCGATGCGGCGCTGCGCGCCAGCACCGCGCAATTGCAGCACGCCAAATCCGGCCTCTTGGCGGCGCAGCGCAAGGTCGACGTGCTCACCACCCAGCGCGCCCAGGCGACGGCCCAGCTCGAGCGCGCCCGTGCGGTAGCGCAGCAGGCGGCGCTGAACCTGTCCTATACCGAGATCACAGCGCCGGTCGACGGCACGGTTGGCGCACGTTCGCTGCGCGTCGGCCAGTACGTGCAGGCCGGCACACAGCTGATGGCCGTGGTGCCACTCGATGCGGTCTATGTCGTTGCGAACTTCAAGGAGACTCAGCTCACGCATATGCGTCCCGGCCAGCCGGTCGAGCTGCGCGTCGACAGCTTCCGCAGCCAGCCCCTGCGCGGCCATATCGACAGCCTGTCGCCGGCGAGCGGGCTCGAATTCGCCCTGCTGCCGCCGGACAACGCCACCGGCAATTTCACCAAGATCGTGCAACGCGTGCCGGTGAAGATCGTGCTCGACGATCATAACCTCACCGGACTGCTGCGCCCCGGCATGTCCGCGGTGCCGACCGTCGACACCAAGCAGGCGGTGCTGGCCGAACGCGAGACGGCCAGGCATCTCGCCGACAACACGTCCCGTCCGAACGGCGGCTGAAGCTGACGAGGCTTCCATGAGCACGCTCCAACCCACCCTCAACGCCGCAGCCGGCCTCCCCGCCCCTGCTGCGCCCGCCACGCCGGCGGTTTCCGCAAGAACATGGATCGCCGTGATCGGTGCGACACTGGGCGCCTTCATGGCGGTGCTGAACATCCAGATCGTCAACGCTTCGCTGGCCGACATCCAGGGTGCGATCGGCGCCGGCATCGACGACGGCGGCTGGATCTCGACCTCCTATCTGATCGCCGAGATCGTGGTGATTCCGCTCTCCGGCTGGCTCGCGCAGGTGTTCTCGATCCGGATTTATCTCCTTACCAACGCGATCCTGTTCTTGGCGCTGTCCGCGGCCTGCGCGCTGGCGCAGGATCTGTCGCAGATGATCGTGCTGCGCGCGGTGCAAGGCTTCACCGGCGGCGTGCTGATTCCGATGGCCTTCACGCTGATCATCACGTTGCTGCCGCGCGGAAAACAGCCGGTGGGCCTTGCCCTGTTCGCGCTGTCGGCGACCTTTGCACCCGCGATCGGCCCGACCATCGGCGGCTATCTCACCGAGAATTTCGGCTGGCAATACATCTTCTACGTCAACCTCGTGCCCGGCGCGATCATGGTCGGCATGCTCTGGTACGCGCTCGACGCAAGGCCGATGAAGCTTTCGCTCCTGCGCGAGGGCGACTGGGCTGGCATCGTCACCATGGCAATCGGCCTGTCCGCGCTCCAGACCGTGCTGGAGGAAGGCAACAAGGACGACTGGTTCGGCTCGCCCTTCATCGTGAAACTGTCGGTGATCGCCGTCGTTGCGCTGACTGCGTTCCTGATCATCGAGCTCACAGTCAAGAAGCCGCTGCTCAACCTGCGCCTGCTCGTGCGCCGCAATTTCGGCTTCGGCATGCTCGCGAACTTCCTGCTCGGCGTCGCGCTCTACGGCTCGGTCTTCATCCTGCCGCAATATCTGGCTCGCATCCAGGGCTACAACGCCGAGCAGATCGGCTTTGTGCTGGCATGGACCGGGCTGCCGCAACTCATGCTGATTCCGCTGGTGCCGCGGCTGATGCAGAAGTTCGACGCGAGGATCATCATCGGTGTCGGTTTCGTCCTGTTCGCGGCCTCCAACTTCATGAATATCTATATGACCAGCAACTATGCCGCCGATCAGTTGCTCTGGCCCAATGTGGTTCGGGCGATCGGCCAGGCGCTGGTGATGGCCCCCCTGTCGGCCGTCGCGACATCAGGCATCGAGCCGGAGAATGCGGGCTCCGCGTCCGGCCTGTTCAACATGATGCGCAATCTCGGCGGCGCCGTCGGCATCGCGCTGCTGCAGACCGTGCTGACCAAGCGCGAGCAGTATCACTCCAACGTGCTGATGCAGTCGGTCTCGGTGTTCGAGCAGGCGACGCGCACGCGGCTGGAGCAACTCACGCAATATTTCATCAATCACGGCATCCTCGATCATGCGGATGCGTCGCATCGCGCCTATGTCGCGATCGGTCGTATCGTGCAGAAGCAGGCCTATATCCTCGCCTTCAGCGACACCTTCTATCTGCTCGGCGCGGCGCTGATCGTGGCCCTGATCGCAGGCCTCTTCCTGAAGAAGCCCGGCCAGACTTCCGCCGGCGGAGCCCACTGACCTCACCCCACGAAAGGAGAACGACCATGAAGCCCCGCATGAACTACTACCAGGCCGCGCCCGACACGATCAAAGCACTGATGGCGCTGGAGACGCAGATCCAGTCGACGGGCCTGGAGAAATCACTGATCGAGCTCGTCAAGATCAGGGCCTCGCAGATCAACGGCTGCGCCTATTGCATCAACATGCACACCGAGGACGCCCGCAAGCGCGGCGAGACCGAGCAGCGCATCTATCTGCTCAACGCCTGGCGCGAATCCCCGCTCTATTCCGACCGCGAGCGCGCCGCGCTGGCCTGGACGGAAGCGGTGACGCTGATCTCGAAGACGCATGCGCCGGACGACGTCTACGAGCAGGTCCGGGCACATTTCTCCGAGGAGGAGACCGTGAACCTGACCATGCTGATCGGCGCGATCAACGCCTGGAACAGGATTGCGATCTCGTTCCGCGCGGTTCACCCGGTGAAGGTGAAGGCGTCCGTGGCGTAAGGGTTGGTCGCTGTCACAACTCACGCCGCCGTCATGCCCCGCGCAGGCGGGGCATGCAGTACGCCGCGGCCTCTCGATCCAATCACGACCGTCTCGGAGTACTGGATCGCCCGGTCAAGCCGGGCGATGACACCTGGATGCGCCGCCTCAAACCGCCGTCGCCTTGGCGAACTCCACGTAGATCTCGCGCAGCCGCGTTGCCATCGGGCCGGGTTTGCCGTCGCCGATCTTCTTGCCGTCGATCGCGACCACCGGCTGGACGAACAGTGAGGCCGACGTCGCAAAAGCCTCCTTGGCGGCGAGCGCCTCGGCCACCGTGAAAGAACGCTCCTCGACGCGGAGCTGGCGCTCTTCGGCGAGCGCCACCACGGCCTTGCGAGTGCAGCCCGGCAGAATCGCGTTGGAGTTCTTGCGGGTCACGATGACATCGTCCTGTGTCAGGATGAATGCCGAGGACGAGCCACCTTCGGTGACATAGCCGTCTTCCAGCATCCAGGCTTCGCCGGCGCCGGCTTCAGCCGCGGCCTGCTTCGCCAGCACCTGCGCCAAAAGCGCCACGCTCTTGATGTCGCGCCGCTCCCAGCGGATGTCGGGCACGGTGATCACGTTGATGCCGGTCTTCGCCGACGCGGCATTGATGATGTCCTTCTCGGAGGTGAACATCACCAGGCTCGACTTGACGTCGCCCTTGGGAAACGCGAAGTCGCGGCCCTTGTCGGCGCCGCGCGTCACCTGGAGGTAGACGAGACCGCTCTCGACCTTGTTGCGCGCGATCAGCTCTTTCTGGAGCTCGGTGATGCGCTCGACCGTCTCGGGCAACTTCAGCTTGATCTCGCCGACCGAGCGCTCCAGCCGCGCCAGATGTGAGGCGTTGTCGACCAGCTTGCCGTCAAGCACGGCCGAGACCTCGTAGATGCCATCGGCGAACAGGAAGCCGCGATCGAGGATCGAGACTTTCGCGTTCGAGAGCGGGACGAATGAGCCGTTGACGTAGGCGATCGAGTCCAAGGCAGGTCTCCTGGCGGGAAATGGGGAATTTGGGGCGTTATACGCGAAACGGGGGTCGCGATCACCCCTGTTTCGTCATTCCGGGGCGGCGCGAAGCGAATGAACTATGATGCGCAATTGCGCATCTGAGAATCCAGCTCGCCTCGCGTCCTGCCGCTCGATGGATTCCGGGCCCGCGCCAAGAGGCGCGTCCCGGAATGACGACAGGAATTAATGGGAAAGAATCTTCGACAAGAACTTCTGCGCGCGGTCGCTGCGGGGCTTACCGAAGAAATCGTCCTTCGCGGCGTCCTCGACGATCTCGCCGCGGTCCATGAAGATGACGCGGTTGGCGACCTTGCGGGCAAAGCCCATCTCGTGGGTCACGACCATCATCGTCATGCCTTCGCGGGCGAGGTCGACCATGACGTCGAGCACCTCGCTGATCATCTCCGGATCGAGCGCCGAGGTCGGCTCGTCGAACAGCATGGCGATGGGGTCCATCGCCAGCGCGCGCGCGATGGCAACGCGCTGCTGCTGACCACCGGAGAGCTGCGCCGGGAATTTCTGCGCCTGCTCTTTCAATCCGACGCGCTCCAAAAGCTGCGTGCCCTTGGTCAGCGCCTTGTCGTGCGACCGCCCCAGCACCTTCTCCTGCGCGAGGCAGAGATTGTCGATGATCTTAAGGTGCGGAAACAGCTCGAAGTGCTGGAACACCATGCCGACGCGCGAACGCAGCTTCGGCAGATCGGTCTTGGGATCGTTGACCTTGGTGCCGTCGACCAGGATGTCGCCGCTCTGGAACGGCTCCAGCGCATTGACGCATTTGATCAGCGTCGACTTGCCCGAGCCCGACGGACCGCAGACCACGACCACCTCGCCCTTGGTGACGCTGGTGGTGCAATCCGTCAGCACCTGGAAACTCGGAGTGTACCATTTGTTGACGTGGCTGATTTCGATCATGTGTTTCTCAAGCCCTGCGGCAGACTCGGTTCACCTCTCCCAAGGGGAGAGGTCGGCGCGAAGCGCCGGGTGAGGGGTTCAGATTTATGGTTGGAGCAAAACCCCTCACCCGGATCGCTAGCGCGATCCGACCTCTCCCTATGGGAGAGGTGAAGGGCACCACCTGTCGAGAGCTCAAATCCACGTTCCGACCTAGCGAATGATGGCGATGCGCGCCTGGAGCCGGCGGACGCCGAACGACGCGATACAGGAAATGGTGAAGTAGACGACAGCTGCGAACAGATACATTTCGACCAGGCGCCCGTCACGCTGTGCCACCTTGCTGGCGGCGCCGAGGAAGTCGGTGATCGACAGCACGTAGACCAGCGAGGTGTCCTGGAACAGCACGATGGTCTGCGTGATCAGGACCGGCAGCATGTTGCGGAAGGCCTGCGGCAGCACGACGTAGCGCATGGTCTGGGCGTAAGTCAGCCCCAGCGCGCTGGCCGCGGCGGGCTGCCCGCGCGAGATCGACTGGATGCCGGCGCGCATGATCTCGGAGAAATACGCCGCCTCGAACATGATGAAAGTGATGAGCGAGGATGCGAACGCGCCGACGCTGATCGGGCGCGAGGCGCCGGTCAGCCACTGCCCGATATAGGGCACCAGGAAGTAGAACCAGAAGATGACCAGCACCAGCGGCAGCGAGCGCATGAAGTCGACATAGACGCCGGCGATGCGGCCAAGGATCTTGAAGCCGGAAAGGCGCATCAGGGCGAGCGCCGTGCCGAAGATGAGACCGCCGAGAGCCGCGAGTCCCGTTAGCGTCAGCGTGAAGGTCATGCCCTCGTAGAACAGGTAGGGCAGCGCGCGGCGGATGACGTCGAAATCGAAATTGCCGAGCATCGCTTATTTCCCCGTGATGTAGCCGGGGATCGCAACCCAGCGCTCGAGGAAGCGCATCGCGGTCACGACGACGGCGTTGACGAGGAGGTAGAGGATGGTCGCGGCGGTAAAGGCCTCGAACACCTGGAACGAGAATTCCTGCATGGAGCGCGCCTGTCCGGTCAGCTCGAGCAGACCGATGGTGATCGCGACCGCCGTGTTCTTGATGGTGTTGAGGAACTCGGACGTCAGCGGCGGCAGGATGATGCGGAACGCCATCGGCAGCAGCACGTAGCGATAACCCTGCACCGTGGTCAGACCCAGCGCGGTTGCCGCCATCTTCTGCCCACGCGGCAGCGACGAGATGCCGGCCTGCAGCTGCACGGCCACGCGCGCCGACATGAAGAAGCCGACGCCGATCGCGGCCGTCCAGAACGGCGCGTTCGGCAGCTGTTTCAACCAGAGGCCTGCGGCCTTCGGCAGGATTTCCGGCAGCACGAAGAACCACAGGAACAGCTGCACCAGGAGCGGCATGTTGCGGAAGAATTCGACATAGGCGAAGCCGAACCAGGTGGCGCCCCTCGACGGCAGCGTCCGCATCACGCCGACGATCGAGCCGGTGATCAGCGCGATGACCCAGGCCAGCGCCGCGGTCTTGAGGGTCAGCACCAGGCCCGCCAGCAGCATGTCGAGATAGGTGCCGGTCCCCATCGGGTTCGGCTGGAAAAAGATTCCCCAGTTCCAGTTGTAGTTCACGTGTCCCCCGCGCGAACGCGCCAGTCATGGATGTCCCGGCGCCTATGCAAATGTCCGGCCACCCTGGTGTCAAGAGTGGCCGGACATGATTCCGATCGAAAGATCGAGGTCTATATTACTTATAGTCGTCCGGGTTCGGCGAGTCTGTCGGCTTGGCGAACTCGTTCTTCAGCTCGGCCGAGATCGGCGTGTTGAGGTTCAGACCCTTCGGCGGGATTTTCTGGGTGAACCATTTGTCGTAGATCTTCTGGGCTTCGCCGGACGTATAGAGGGCCGCCGTCGCCGCATCGACCACCTTCTTGAAGGGGGCATCGTCCTTGCGCAGCATGATGCCATAGGGCTCGGGCTTGGAGAACGCGTCCTTGGAGATGGCATAGTCGTTCGGCGACTTCGAGCCGGCAACGAGGCTCGCCAGCAGGATGTCGTCCATCACGAAGGCGACCGCGCGGTCGGTCTCGACCATCAGGAAGGCTTCGGCGTGGTCCTTGGCCGGAATGATGTTGGCGCCGAGGCCCTTCGCGACGTTGGCTTCGGTGAGCTGCTTGATGTTGGTGGTGCCGGCGGTCGAGACCACCGACTTGCCCTTGAGATCGTCGATCGACTTCAGGCCACTCGACTTCTTGAAGACGTAGCGGCTGGCGGTCAGGAAGTGGGTGTTGGTGAAGGCGACCTGCTTCTGGCGCTCGGCGTTGTTGGTGGTCGAGCCGCATTCGAGATCGATCGTGCCGTTCGCCATCAAGGGGATGCGGGTTGCCGAGGTCACCGGGTTGAGCTTGACCTCGAGCTTGTCGAGCTTGAGCTCCTTCTTCACGGCGTCGACGATCTTGTAGCAGATGTCCATCGCGAACCCGACGGGCTTCTGGTTGTCGTCGAGATAGGAGAACGGGATCGAGGAGTCGCGGAAGCCCAGCGTGATCGCGCCGGTGTCCTTGATGTTCTTCAGCGTGCCGGTCAGCCCCTGGGCCCCGGCCTGGCTGACGACGAAGGTTGCGGCCAGCGCGAGCCCGATGTGACGGAAATGTTTCACTTTTTCTTCCCCTTTCGGATGATGCGGCCCGGATGCAAGCACAAATCGAGCCGGATTAGAATGTAACTTTCGGCTGGATCAAAGGCTCAGGTTAACGGCGCCGGCAACTCGCCGAGATCCCAGAACAGCCCGGCCATCACCGTCAAGGCCTCTTCGGTCAATGGCAGCAGGATGTGCTCATTGGGCGCATGCTGGGAGCAGCCGGGATAGGAGTGCGGCACCCAGATCGTCGGCAGGCCCAGGATCTCGGAGAACACGTCATTGGGCAGCGAGCCGCCGAAATTCGGCAGCACCGCCGGCGCCTTGCCGGTGGTCTCCTGTGCCGAATCCGCCGCCCATTTGATCCAGGGGCTGTCGAAGTCTGTGCGCGATGCAGCAAAACTCTGGGCCGCCCGCACCTCGACCATCGGAAAACCCCTCGCGACCAGATGCGCGCGGATGGCATCGATCAGGCCCTCGATCTTGGTCCCGACCACGAAACGCAGTTGCAGCACGGCATTGGCATGGCCGGGAATGGCGTTCGCCGGCTTCTCGATATTGCCCGAGGACATCGCCAGCACTTCCAGCGTGTTCCAGGCGTAGAGCCGTTCGGCCGCCGTTAGTCCATCCTCGCCCCAATTCTCAGCCAGCGCCGGCTCGTCCGCGGTCGGCACCACCTGCACGTCGGCGAGATAGCTGCGGATCTGGTTGGTGAGCCGCGGCGGCTTCAGTGCGTCGAGCTGGAGGCGGCCGTGGCCGTCGACCAGCGTGGAAATCGCGTTGACCAGGATGGTCGCGGGGTTGGCGAGCACGCCGCCCCAATTGCCGGAATGGTGGCCGCCATCACGCAGGTTCACGTCCAGATGGATGCGGATGCCACCGCGGCAGCCCAGAAACAACGTCGGACGGTCGGCGGACAGGCGCGGCCCGTCGGAGGCCATGAACAGATCGGCCTTGAGCGCGTCGCGATTGAGATCGCAGACCTTACCGAGATCGGGCGAGCCGATTTCCTCGCCCATCTCGACGATGAATTTGGCGTTGAAGCCGAGCTTGCCGCCTCTCGCCTCCCGCACTGCGCGGAGCGCCGCCATGTTGATGCTGTGCTGCCCCTTGTTGTCGGCGGTGCCGCGGCCATAGAGGCGCGTGCCCGCAACCGTCGTGCGCCAGGGATCGCGGCCATCGCGCCACTCCCCCTCCATGCCATCGACGACGTCGCCATGACCGTAGATCAGCACGGTCGGCACTGAGGCACTCTCGTGGTGCTCGGCAAACAGGAACGGCGCCTTGCCGCTCGGGGATTCGACGATGCGGCTGGTGAAATCAAGCGCAGCAAAGGCCGGCTGCATTTCCTGTTCCAGATAGGCGCGCAGCTCAGTGCCGCGCGACGGATTCTGGCTCTCGGTCCGATAAGCGACGCGGCGGTCGAGCTCGGTGAGGAACGCACCGGATTTGAAATCCTCACGGGCGCGGGCGATGGCGTCGGCTCTGGTCATGACTTGCTTTTCGAGGTTTTGGGACGAAGGACATTACCCGAGACGGGCGGGACTTCGAAAGTGGCGGGGACGTCGATAGTTCTTGGAGTTCTCTTGGGATTTCGTTCTTGCTCTCTTGAGATCGGCTTGCCAAGCGCGGCAGCGCTACGGATTTTGGCCTTGCCAAGGCCGAGACATCCAAGTCTAGGATATGCAAGAACTTCGCCAAATTCGGGCGCACGTCTACCATTCGAAGAGTGCTCAGTACAGAGTGCCGAGGGACATCATGGCCAAGCAGATCCGGCTCAACGCCTTTGCGATGAATTGCGTCGCACACCAGTCACCGGGCCTGTGGACCCATCCGCGCGACCGCACTGCCGACTATAACCGCCTGCCCTACTGGATCGATCTCGCCAAGACGCTGGAGCGCGGCCGCTTCGACGGGCTGTTCCTGGCCGACGTGCTCGGGGTCTACGACGTCTACGGCAACAGCCCTGACGCAGCCTTGCGCAATGCGGCGCAGACGCCGTCGAACGAGCCGCTGCTGCTGCTCTCGGCGATGGCGGCGGTGACGCAAAATCTCGGTTTCGGCGTCACCAGCAATCTGTCCTTCGAGCCGCCCTACCCGTTCGCACGGCGGATGTCGACGCTCGATCACCTCACCGAGGGGCGGATCGGCTGGAACGTGGTCACCGGCTATCTCGACAGCGCCGCGCGCGGCGCCGGCAAGGACAAGCAGACCGGGCATGACGACCGCTACGACATCGCGGACGAATATATGGAGGTCGTCTACAAGCTCTGGGAAGGAAGCTGGGAGGACGACGCTGTGCTGCGGGATCGCGAGCGCGGCATCTTCACCGATCCCACGAAAGTGCATCGCGTCAATCATGAGGGGGCGAACTACCGCATCAACAACACCATTCACCTCAGCGAGCCCTCGCCGCAGCGCACGCCCGTGCTGTACCAGGCCGGCACCTCGCCGCGCGGCCGGCAGTTCGCGGCAAAGCATGCCGAATGCGTGTTCATGTCGGGACCGTCGGCCAAGGTGATCGCGCCGCGCGTGTCAGCAATCCGGCAGGAGGCCGCTGCGCTCGGCCGCAACCCGGCCGAAATCCTGATGTTCTCGATGATGACGATCATCCTGGGACGGACGGAAGCCGAGGCGAAAGAGAAATACGCCGACTATCGCCGCCACATCAGCCCGGAAGGCGCGCTGGCGCTGATGTCGGGGTGGACCGGCGTCGATTTCTCCGGCTACGACCTCGACCAGCAGGTGCGGCACGTCCAGAATGACGCCGGCCGCAGCGCGATGGACAACGTCACCCGTGCCGACCCCGACCGGGTCTGGACCGTGCGCGACGTCATCGAGCATGTCGGCATCGGCGGCGCCGGCCCGGTCGTGGTCGGCACGCCGGAGATGGTTGCCGACAAGATCGAGCAGTGGTTCGAGGCGACCGACGTCGACGGCCTCAACGTCGCCTTTGCGGTCTCGCCCGGCGATTTCGAGGACATCGCCGACATGCTGGTGCCGGAGCTGACGCGGCGCGGACGATACAAGGCGGACTATGCCAAGGGTACGCTGCGGGAGAAGCTGTTCGGCGCCGGCCGTGCGCGGTTAGGTGCGCCGCATCCGGCGGCGGGGTATCGCGTGGGGAACAAGGGGTAGCCACCACACACTCGGTGTCATGCCCCGGCTTGACCGGGGCATCGAGTACGCCGCGGCTTCTCCGTAGACAACAGCTGTCTCTGGAATACTGGATCGCCCGGTCGAAGCCGGGCGATGACACTGAGTGTGTGGGAACTCGATCGCGTCTCAAACCTTCCCATCCACCATCACCTCGATCAGCTTCGTCCCCGGTCGGCCGAACGCTGACGCCAGCGTTGCCTTCAGCTCCCGCGGATCGCTCACCCTAATCGCCTCGCAGCCCAGCGCCTTCGCGATGCCGGCGAAATCCACCGGCGGATCGACGAAATCCATGCCGACGTAATTGTCATCGCCATGGAAGGCAAGCAGGCGCTGCTTGATGATACGGTAGCCGCCATTGTTGGCGATGACGACGTTGAGCGGCAGCTTGTGATGCGCCGCCGTCCACAGCGCCTGGATCGAATACATTGCGCTGCCATCGCCGGAGAAACACACGACGGGGCGATCCGGATTGGCGATGCTGGCGCCGACCGAGGCCGGCAGGCCCCAGCCGATGCCGCCGGAGGCGAGGCCGTGATAGCCGTAGCGATCGCGGTGCGGACGCAGGCTCGTGATCTGGCGGCTGGAGGTGAGCCCTTCGTCAACGAGAATGGCATGGTCGGGCATGGCCTCGACCATTTGCAGCACCAGAAAGTCCGGATCGATCGGCGTGCGGCCGGCACTCTTGCTGATCTGCTCGATCAGCGCGGCGCGGCGCGCTGTCCAATTCTTCGGCGCAAGCTCGGCAAGACGTTGCCTGGCGCGGCTCGCGAGCGTTGTGCCGCCCAGCTCCTTCAGCACGGGGATCAGCGCGCGCAGCGTTTCCTTCAAATCCGCCTTCAGCGCGATCTCGGCGCCGTAGTTCTTGGCGATCTCCCAATCCGCGAGACCGATCTGCACGATGCCGAGACCATCCGGCAGCGCAACGACCTCGCTATGGACCGACATGCGCAGGGGATCGCCGCCAAGCGCGATCAGGAGATCGTAGGGCGCGAGCGTATCGCGCGCCGCCTTCTGAACCCGCGCCAGCGTGCCGACGAAGCTCGGGCTCTCCGAGAGGAAGTGCGAACCATAGGGCGTCGAGGATTGATACGCGGCGGCGCCGAGCAACTCGGCCAATTCAGCCGCTTCCTTCAGCGCATCACTCTTGACGACCTCGTCCATGGTGACGATCACAGGACGCTCGGCTTTCAGAAGCCGCGCAGCAAAGGCCCTGAGCGCCTCATCCGGTGGTTTGGTACGCGCGTCGATGCGGGTGGAACGGCCGAGATCGATGCCGGCCTCGCTATTGAGGATGTCGCCAGGCAGCGAGATGAACACGGGGCCGGTCGGCGGCGTGGTCGCGACCTTGGCAGCGCGGCGCACGATGCGCGGCAGGTCCTCCAGCCGCGTCACCTCGACCGCCCATTTCACCAGCGGCTCGGCCATGCGCACCAAGGGACCGTACAGCACCGGCTCCATCAGGCCGTGGCCCTGCTCCTGCTGGCCGGCGGTGAGGATCATCGGCGTGCCCGTGAACTGCGCGTTGTAGAGCGAGCCCATCGCGTTGCCGAGGCCTGGCGCGACATGGACATTGCAGGCGACGAGCTTTCCGGAGGCGCGGCTGTAACCATCGGCGATCGCCACCACCAGGCTCTCCTGCATCGCCATCACATAGGTGAGATCAGGATGGTCCTTCAGCGCGTGCATGATCGGCAGCTCGGTGGTGCCGGGATTGCCGAACAGATGCGTGATGCCCTCGTCCTTGAGCAACGCGAGAAAGGCGGAGCGGCCGGTGATCTTGTTCTTCATGTTTCCTCCAGGAGCGGACGTTGCCGCAAGGACGGGAGCATGATGACCGAAGTCTTGGGAGGCGCGCAAGGAAGTGCGGTCATGGCTGCGTTGCGTGCGACGATCTCGTGTCCCGGACGCGACGCAGCGCGCAGCGTTGCGGCGCAGAGCCGGGACCCAGATTTGTGCGGAGTTCGCCGATGCGTGGGCCCCGGCTCAGCAGCGCATCACCGAAGCGGTGCTGCGCTGCGTCCGGGGCAGGAGGGCGCAGCTACATCTCGTCGCGCCCGAGTTCGAACGGGTCCTCGCCACCCGCGCGCTTCTTCTTTTTCGAGCGTTGCCAGACCACGCCCGGAAAGCCTTTGAGCGGCACCAGCGGCTCGCCGGTATAGGCCCACTCCTGCAGCTCTTCGATCGCGATGTGATAGAGTGGCTGGCGGCCGGTGCGCTCGTTGAACAGCGCGCGGGGGATATTGACCATGTGCGGCCCGCGCGGGCGCTCATAGGCGATCGGCGTGCCGCAATGCGAGCAGAAGCTGCGAGTGGTCTTGGTGGCCTTGTCTTCATAATGCGTGAGCGCGGCCTTGCCAGCGGTGATGCGAAAGCGCTTTTTCCAGCTCCCGACATAGGTCGCGTAGGCCGCGCCATGGGCGCGGCGGCTACTGGCAGAATGATCGTGCCAGGCCCAGCGCGCGGGCACGTCGATCTCGAAGCTGACCTTGCCGCACAGGCATTGGCCGGTGGCGATTCCTGCAGCGGCTGCGGCTTTGGCCATGGGGATTTCTCTCCGTCGTCATTGCGAGCGTAGCGAAGCAATCCAGACTGCCTCCGCGGAAAGATTCTGGATTGCTTCGCTGCGCTCGCAATGACGGAATATGTGATGCGGTCGGAGCCACGCAATAACTCCGTAGCCCGGATGGAGCGAAGAGAGTGGGCAAGAATTGTGTTTCGCCCCTGATTATATGGCGTAGCCGAGGGTCGGGCGTATTTTTGCTTGGAAGCGCGGTGCCGTGGCTTGTAGGCGGGTGACGGCGTTAAGCAGCCAGAACGCCCAATGTGGATGGCAATTGGCCAGATAGGCCATGAAGCTGTCGATTCCGAGGATGCTCAATACGCGGGAGAAGTTGTAGCAGAGCGCCATCAGGCTCCATTCGCCGCGCACCTTGTCGAAGCCGCGGACGAGGAAGTGGCGGTAGCCCGCCCGGCATTTGAGGGTGCCGAAGGGGTGTTCGGCGAGTTCGGCCCGGCGGCGCATCTGC